>CAMDSZ010000081.1 GCA_945906945.1 Akkermansia muciniphila | reverse complement strand
CCCATTTGGCGCGATCACACGCACTTTCCCGTCACCGGAAGCGGCCACAAACTGTGCGCCTGCTCCAAGAAATTGCACGGCGGTGACCTCTTTATCCGCCCCGTCGACGCTTTTTTTACGGGTGCCATTGAGCGCGTCCCATATTTTGACCGTGTTATCCGCGCCCGCAGTTAAAATGCTTCTGCCGTCGGGACTCCAGGAGACGCCCAACACGTGGTGCGTATGACCTTCCATAGAACGCACCACGCGCATCCCCAGAATATCCAGCACCCGCGCCACCTTGTCTGCGCCGCCGGACACGAGAAACTTTTCATCCGGGGAAAACGACAACCCGAGCACGGTGTCCGAGTGCACTCCCACAAATCGCTTCGGGGCGGAGTCCAATGCGTCCAAATTCCAAATCAGCACATCCCCTTCGCGAGATGGATCGCCGCCACCGACTGCCAGCAATCGCCCGCTTTGGCTCACCGCGAGCGAAAGCACGCGGTCCCGGAACAGCGCAGTATCCTTCCCGTTGCCCATCGTCTTCGCCAGAGCCCACTTTGAGGTCACGGTGTATTGGATTGCACGCCCGTCCGCTGAGGCCGCCAACACGTCACCGTCGCGCCAGCGCACAAAACGGACAGAGCTGCCTGCCTGCGGTTCACATAGCTCGCGAAAATGCGCGGATACCAATCCGGAGTTCAGAGAGAGAATCTGAACCAACCCCGACACGTGCCCCAACAAGACCACACCAGCAGGCTCGTTGATGCTTAGAAACGAGATCTCCGGGCTGTTTCCCGACTCCTTGCTCAACGCCGCGGATTCGTCTACGGCTTTCCTGCGAAGACCATCCTGTCTGGCAAGTTCATCCTTGGCCCGGAGCACCGACTCGGCGGATGATTTTTCTTCGGCAACCGCCAACTGCGCCTCGTTTTCAGCAATCACTTTTGCTGACTGCGCTTTCTGCAGTTCCTCCTGTGAGGCGACCTCCTTCTTTAAAACAACATCCAAGGCTTCCTGCGTACCCTTGAGTGCAGCATCCAGCTTCTTCTGCGCGCCCTGCGCTGACTCCAACGCCTTTAGCGCATCTGACAACTTTCTCTCAGCCTCGCCTTTCGCTTCAGCAGGCGATGCTGGATCGCTTGTCAGGTTTTCCAGGGTGCTTTTTGCTTTGTCGCGATCCCCCTCAAGTTTTGCAACTGAATCCGTCCCGGCCTTTGCTCCTGACGCGGCCTCGGACACGGCTTTCCTCGCCGACTCCACCTGAGAAGGGAAAGCAGCGCGTGCCTTTTCCTTCGCCGTGAGTTCATCCGTTTTGGCTTTCAGTGCGTCCCCTGATTTCTTGGCGCGATCCTTGGCCGCAGCAGCCGCTTTTTCCGCGTCTGCCAGAGCATCTTTGTGAAAAGTTAAATTCAGCTCCTCAATTTGCGCCTTACGCGCTCCCTCCTCCGCCGCGGCTGCCGCGCTGGGATCACCCTTGGTTTCAAAAACCAACTTTCCATCCAGATCGAATACTCGGAGCACAGCATCGCCGCCCGCCACTGCGACACGTTTTGCGTCGCTCGCCAAAGCGAGTGCGACGACCTTCGAGGGCGTCTTGATCTGTTTGGTCGGATTGCTGCCACCCGCCTCCGACAAAGCAACCGTTCCATCCGCATGACCGGTGGCGAGGATCGCCCCCGAATGCGCAATCACCGACGGTTGGCCCGGGTGACCGGCTTTTTCACGCACCGCCTGATCCGCTGCAAACTCCCACTCCTTTAACACAGGATCATTCCCGTGAAAATACAGCGCCCTTCCATCCCGTCTCCAAGTCATCGCCTGGGGAGCAGTCACCGTATCGATCGAAACACTGCGCTGGTTTTGTCGGGTCCATACCTGCAACTGAGCGGCCTGAGTGAGCACTGCCAGCGCATCAGCAGCCGGCGACCATTCCATGGTAACAACGGGCGTCGCGCTTTCAAAGGTGTGGACTATTCTATCGAGATGATCCACCTCACGAACTGAAACAGAAGTTGAAGACGCCGTCGCCAACCATCGACCGTCTTCCGATAGGCATGAAATTCCTTCCCCGAAATTCAGCACCTTTGAAACCGCGTCTCCTGTTTTCTTCCACACTTTCAACTCTCGAAATCCACCCGAGAACAGCGTTCGCCCATCCAGAGAAAAGCAGAGCGACTGGACCTCGTCCTTGTGCGCCATCGTGCGAAACAATTCCCGACCCGTGGAGACTTGGTAAACAAAGAGCTCGCTCCCCCGGGAACAAGCCACGAAGCGCCCGTCAGCGGAAGCTGATACTGTATAGATTGATCGCAGGTGAGACGGAAGCTGTTGCCATTTCAAATCGCGAGCCACGCTGCTTCCTGCCTTCGCACCCTGGTCGATCCAGCGCTTTAAAAGTCCGATCTGTTGCGGCGACAGATTTTTTGCCTTCACCTTGTTGTCTCTTGGTGGCATCGCTGAGTCTGCGTCCTCATGCGTTGCAGCCTTCAGCAGCATGCTTTCATTACCTTTCCCCGGCTCAGCCGCAGCGCCGGAATCACCGCCCTTGAGAATATCCGCTGGTGACTCAAGATTAAGGCCTCCCTTGCGGGTTGTCTTTGAATGGCAAGACACGCAGTTGTCGCTCAGGAATGGGAACACCTCCGTTGAAAAATCGACGACCTTCGCCTGCTCTGGTTCCTGAACGGGAATCACGGCGACGACTGGAGCGCATGCCAGCAAGCCTGCGAGCAGATAAAGTCGAAAAGTCATGTGTAAATGAGTTGTCTCGGTGATCTCTGAATCAGTTGGAAGGGGCCGGCGGATGCGGCGTAGTTTCAGCAGCCTTCGCCGCCGCAGTGACCCGTATCTGTACAACCGGCGAGTACACCGTTGTGACCACATCGCGACCTGCAACCTTCGCCTTTGCCTGCGTGGTGAAATAAACGCTATGCAGCCCCTCGGGCATCTTGATTGAAGCTAAATCAACTACGACCTTTACGTTTTCCGCTTTCGGATCTGCATCAACCTCCTTCATGCTCTCAATCCCGGGCGCTCCTGCGGCCTTGATCTTGAGGGTTTCCTTGAATTCAGCCGAGCGCGTCACCTTCAAGGGCACCTCGATCTTCGTCCCCACAGTTGCGTCCATCACCGCCAAACTGTGCGGACTTAACGCGAGAGGCGCCGCGGAGGTGGTGGTAGCGACGACCACGCCGTCGCCTCTGGAGAGCCTCAAGGACGGTGTATCCGTGTTATAATCCGCAACGTTCCAGCGCGCGGATGCGTTACGAGCCGCACGGACCAGCTTTCCATCCTGACTGCTACCCTGTACGCGAACCAAGGCAACCGCCTTTGCTAGCTGCGGCTCAGCGCGGAGAATGAGGACTCCCTCTGTTTTGCCGGCTCCGATCCAGGTCGGCTCGCAGCTCACACCTGCCGGCAGCTCGCTCGCTGTGAGTTGAATCGCTTCCTTAAACCCGCCGGACCTTAAGGCAACAACACGCAGCGCAGCAGTGCCGCCTGCGCGAAGCACAGCACCGCGGGGAGCTACCGCCCTGTCGGCAGCGGTCTCAGCCGGCGGTTCGGTCGCCGCGACAAGACTGAAATCCGGAGACTCCTCGCGTAACTGCAGCGCAAACGCCGCTCCTCGCGCGGACGTGGCTGCTCTTGAGAGATCAGAGACGAGGAGCGTGTACAGTCCATCCTCTTTGACTTCAAAGCGCAGAGATGGATCGTTGTGAAGCGTGTTCAGACGCAGGCTTCCAGCGTTGACCTCCATTCCATACGCCTCAGCCAGATGCACCCCGGATTTTTCAAGGCGGAGAAAAGGATTGGTATGCCCATCAAGAAGACGCTGCGAAAACACCTCGCCCACCAACACCTGCCCTTTCTTTGCCTCGAACTCGAACCGCTCCCCTGCGAAACCTCTGGAGAAAAAACCGTATGTGACTGCTGGAACCGAATTCAGCCGGACTACACCGGAGGAACCACCCGGTGCGTTGAACGCGCTTTGAGCATCAATGGCAACGGTTGAGCGTGCCCCGGTGAGAAGCGGCAGTTCTAGGGGATTTGACACGCCATTTTCGGAGCGAAATCTGTACGAAAAACTTGGTACTCCAGCAGCTCCCACCACCGTTAACCCGTCTGAATTGGCGCTGGTCAGCGCGATTTGCGGCACATCCACTTCCGCGTCCAAAAGCTCCAGTACAACTCCATCAGCGCCTTTAATACCGGACGCCCGGGATCCAGGGAGCCCGCGTCCAAGCAGCATCAACTTATTTTTCTTTCCCGGCTCAAGTGCGAACGGCAGTACGGATTCGAGGATCGGCGACTGATCGACACTCAACCGGTAAAAATAATCCGGGCCTCCTGAAAACGTCAGATCGTGCACCCGAATAAGAAAAGGGCCGCTACTTGGCACCCGAAAATCCACCCAGCCACGACGGTCGCTTGACGCAACTTGCCGGCCGGATTGGTCAAGCACCGTCACAACGGGATTCATCCTGGAATCTAGCTCCCGAGCTAGGCAACGAATCGTGAATCGTTCCCCCTGCTTGGCGTTTAGTCTGTAATGATCTCGCCCTGCAGCAGCTATACTGCCGAAAACAGCCTGAGGCGACGCAATGTCCATCGGCTTCGCAAACGAACATTCACCCGTCTTTACCGCAGTTGAAATCCTTTCGACGACGAACCCCCTTGGATTTGAAGCGCCGTTACTTCCCACCGCACGAAGGTCGTAGACGCCCTCCGGAACATCAGGGCTCACTTTCGCCTTGAATGTCTTATCCTTTAAAAAAACCGCCGAGATTCCCGGATGTGAAAACCACAGGGTATCCACACCATCAAAATCCACCCCAGCAACGGTCAAGTCTACTTCCTTCCCCGGTGTGCCCGCGGCGGGTGACACGGAATCTAGACGCGTCAGGGGAAGATCAGCGGCCCGCAGAGAAAAGCAAAAGGCGAGCGCGACAGCGAGAAACGCGCATGAGAATTTTTCAAAAGCGTTGTGAGTTCTACGCCACAGCCACTCAACAGACCGACACATTCCGAGTGACATGATTAGTGATTGAAAAGAAATTCCTTCGAGTTCAGCAGCGTCCAAATCAAGTCTTCGTAGCCCTGCTGTTTGCTTTTTAGAGGATCAAGGGGAGAGCCGTCCGCGTTTGATCTGGGTTTGCGAATGTGTGCAAGCGCAAGATCGAGCTCGCCGCGCAAAGGAAGTCGGCCGAACGCCGCGAGGTACATCTCATTGAGGGAATGCTCGTCCCCGGCCGAGTCCTTCGCGTAGCCTGCAGCAGCACCGGCATCCGAGCTGATACGCTCCTGGATGTCCTTCGCATTGATGAGATGAAGCGCTTGAGCAAGGCTCGCATCCTGCGTGCGCTCGCACTCGCAGGCGCTTGAGGATTCCGGCCTGCCGAACACTGTTAGGAAATAACTGCCTGCATTAAAACTGTTATCAGGAAGGGCAATGGCACGGGTTCCGGCAGGTAATCCCTGGAAGTTTCCTGCGACCTTCGAGACCTGCCCGATGGCATCGAAAAGAACTTCGGCTGGGAGCCGCTTTGGATAATACCGTGAAAAGCTCTGGCGATCTGCGGCGTTGTGTTCGTTGGGGACCGCGCTGAACTGGTAAGTTTCGGAGGTCACAATCTGACGGATGAGCGCACGCTGATCGAACCCAGATGAAACCAGCAGGTTTGAGAGGACATCCAAAAGCTCAGGATTTGATGGCGGATTTGTGTCGCGCATGTCGTCTTCGGGCTCGACGATTCCGCGGTTAAAAAAATGTTTCCAATATCGATTGGCGAGAGCCTTCGCAAAAAAAGGATTATCGGATGAGCGCATCCAGTCTGCGAGCGCGAGCCGCGGGTCCATCTCGGGCGCGATCGACATTTCGCCTGAACCGAGGGCGGCCGGCTTTACCGGCTGCTTTGTTTTTTTATTCAGAGCAGTCGCAACGCCGCGCCGATGCATGAGCAAATCGGCACCTTTCTTTCCAACCTGCGAAAAGAATGCGGAGAATTGGTAGTAATCGGCCTGACTCCACTTCTCAAAGGGATGATGATGGCACTGCGCGCACTGGAGGCGGGTTCCCAAAAACAGCTGAGCGACATCCTCGAGCTGCTGCTGCGGCTCTTTCACCTGCTTATACCACGCCACAGGTGGATTCTCCTGAACCGAACCGCTTGCGGCAAGCACCTCGCTCACCAGCGTATCGTAAGGTTTGTTGGTCTTAAAGGAGTCCACCAGCCACTGATAAAATGCGAAGTTCATCGGCGCATCCTGCGCTTTGGTGCGTTTGTTGCGCAAAAGTGCGCTCCACTTTCCCGCAAAAAACTCGGCATGCTCATCACTGCGAAGCAACCTGTCGACAAGCGCCTCGCGCTTCAGCGTGGACTGATCCGCCATGAAGGTATTGACCTCGGCGGCTTCAGGCAGTCTCCCTGCAATATCAAGGCTCGCGCGACGAATGAACGTTGCGTCGTCGCAGCGCGGAGACGGGGGCATCCCCATTGAGACAAGTTTTGAAAACACCGCGCGATCAATTTCGTTTTTTGGTGCCGGTAGATTTTCAACAGGCGCCCCAAGTGGAACGGTTGCACGGAACACAGTGGCCTTGCCGTGAAAGCGAACCATCACAGCCACGTCGCCCGGTTGGTCCAATAGCGCGACGTTTCCCTCCTCATCCACCGTGGCCATTGATTTTTCGTTCGGCTCGTACAACGCACTGCGAGTGACGTCCTCGACGCTTCCATCACTGAAACGAGCGAGCACAGAAAGCTGCTGAGACTGTTTCATTGCCATGACACGCGCGGTCGGAAAAACCTCGATCGACTCGAGCTTGGGATCATTCGGCGAACCATACGGCATCCCCTGCTGAATCCAGCGCAATAACAGCCTGTAATCGTCCGAGGCGGGGTCAAGTCGTTTGCCTCCGCCGTGCGGCGAAAGCCCGATGCCCTTGACTAGAAGCAGACTGTTTTCGGGCGCGGCGGGGAAGAGTCGGCGGCCGCGCGCTTCCTTGACCAAATGTTCGTAGTCTTCGTCAGGCTCAAACCCCAGCAACGAAAGCCTGAATCCGTTTTGTCCGCCAGCCTTGCCGTGGCATCCACCGGAATTGCAGGACGCTTTCGTGAAGATCGGGACAATTTTGTTGCCGAAGTTAATCGGAGCGACGCTCTGCGCGTCTTCAACGACGACCGTCATTTCAGCAGAAAGCCCCGAGGTCTCATGAAGAGCGCGTACTACAGCAACCCCATTGCCCCGAACCGAAATGCGTCCTCCGGAATCAACCTCCACAATGCCCTGTGGCTCTGCGGTGAAGCGGACCGTCCGCGTGGCATCAACAATCGCGCCAGATGCGCCCTTCGAAGCGACGTTGAGCTGGTGGGTTGCATCCGCTCCCTTCAGCAGGAGTTGTCCGTTCCGCGTGTGAGTCAGCTTGGAGAACTCAAACTCCAAGGCGACTGGCATCTGATTCGCAGAAGACTGCTGCGCCACCACCGCTAACGCATAGGGCGTGACGGACGCCCATAGAGCGAAACCCATCGCACCAAGGATGAGACGATGTTTGCTGGATCGAAAAATGCTCATGTAGGGGTGTCGTTTAAATCAGCTCCTTCATCGGTTGCCAGCCATCAACCAAGTACTGCGGGCGTCCAGAAAGATCAGGGAGTGTCGTGTTAACGAGATCAATGCCAAGCCAGTGGTAGAGCGTAGCGAAGACCTCTCCGAAATGCACTGGCCTCTCAGTCGGCTCGCCTCCGAGGCGGTCTGTTGCGCCAATTACTTGTCCTTGCTTCATCCCCCCACCTGCAAGCACTGCACACCCGACTCTCGGCCAGTGATCCCGTCCGCCTGTCGCGTTGATCTGCGGCGTCCGACCAAACTCCCCCCACGCAACCACCGCCACATCCTTGTCCATTCCGCGCTCATGAAGATCCTCAACCAGTGCCGTGAAGCCTTGGTCAAACCACGGCAGATGCGTCAGCAGCTCGGAGTGATTTCTATCGTGAAAATCCCAACGCCCGTAGTTCATCGTCACACAGCGCACTCCGGCTTCAACCAGGCGGCGGGCCGCCAAAAAGTGTTCATTGTTGCGCGGAGCGCCATCTCCGTAGTTGCGGGTGTCCCCCTTGCCGTAACGCTCGCGCGTTTTCGCGGTTTCTTTCGAGAGATCCAGCGCCTCCAAAAGGCGGCTTGAGGAGAGCACGTCAAAAGCCTGCTGATTGAAAACATCGAGTCCCTCCATCAGGCCGCTCTTGTCGACATCCCGCCGCATTTTATCAAACGCAGCGAGCAACGCGCGCCGATCTCCGAGCCGGTCGCTTGAAACTCCGTTCAGCGTGAGGTCTGCGAGCCCCTCGCCATTCGGACGAAATGCCGAGCATGCGGGACCAAGAAATCCGGGATGACCGGGCGACCCGTAGGGCGGATGCCCTGCCTTGGGCGCCAACCCCACAAAAGGCGGCACAGCGTCCGTTTTCAACGCCCCACCGGGCTGAAGCCTGCTCATCACAGACCCCATGGACGGCCAGCCGCCCGGAGGCGTGATCACACCCTTGGCACTTCTTCCCGTGTAACAAATGTGCGAGTCATGATCGCCCGTGACCGAACCCACCATCGAACGGATCGGCACAAGCTTGTCCATGATCTTTGCCGAGCAGGGCATGTGCTCGGAGATCTGAATGCCGGGGACATTTGTCGAGATCGGTTTGTAGGGCCCGCGATACTCGAGGGGCGCGTCCATTTTTAAATCAAACAAATCCTGATGCGGCGGAGCGCCCGCCATATAAATCATGATAATTGATTTTGCTGATTTACCGACGCGAGAGAGCGCCTCCGCCTGCAGAATTTGCGGCATCGATAAGCCGCCCATCGCAAGCCCGCCCAACTTCAAGAAGTCCCGCCGGGATACTCCATCACAAAATGCGCGTCCGCGCCTGCCGGTGATTGTAAGCATGATTTAAAAAGCGCTTTCTAAACGACCTCTTTCAAGGGAGCGCATCCCGGCTCCACCAGATACTGTGGACGGCCTGCAAGGTCGTTAATGGTTACCTTCGACACATCCAATCCGAGATGATTGTAAAGCGTTGCGAACACCTCTCCGAATTTCACCGGCCGATCATTCGCCTCGCCCCCGAGTCGATCTGTTGAACCAATCACCTGTCCATGCCGCATCGAACCGCCGGAAAGCAGCGCGCATGACACGCGAGGCCAGTGATCACGGCCGCCGTTTTTATTTATCGCGGGAGTCCGACCGAACTCGCCCCAGACAACCACGGCGACATCCTTCTCGAGACCCCGCTCTCGAAGATCGTCGAGGAGCGCACAGATCCCCTGGTCAAAAAGCGGAAGATCCTGACGCAATGCCCCAAAATTATCCGAGTGATGATCCCAGCGGCTGAAAGCAACCGTGACAACTCTTGCTCCTGCCTCCACCAAGCGGCGCGCGGCGAGGAAATGCGTCATCAACTTTGGCCCGCCATCATCGCGATTCTTCGGATCACCCTTCCCATAGCGCTCTAGCAAACCGGCCGATTCACGAGAAACATCTAGCGCCTGCAAAAGCCGACTCGAAGTCAAAACACCGAACGCCTGCTGATTAAACAAATCCAGACCGCCCATCATTCCGGAAGCATCAATGTCGCGTCGTAAACGGTCGAAGCCCTCAAGCAGCGCGCGTCTGTCGGAGAGGCGCTCAAGAGTGATGCCATTGAGCGTCATGTCCTCGAATGCGCCGCCTTTATTAGGCTGAAAAGGGGCGTGGCGAACCCCTAGGAACCCAGGTTCGCCGGAGCGAGCCCATTCCATGTGACCCATCTTCGGGGAAAGCCCCACGAAAGCCGGCACCGCTGGATCGTTCTGACCTTGGAGAGCAGAAACGACCGACCCCAGGGCTGGCCATCCTCCTGGGGGCTGATTCTGCGTCGGTCGTCCCGTGAGGCACTGGAAGGCATCATGGCGGACGTCACACTCCACAATCGAGCGGATGAGCGTGCAGCGATCCATGCGCTGAGCCAAGCGCGGCAGATGTTCACAGATTTGAACACCGGGTACATTGGTCGAGATTGGCTGGAATTCGCCTCGCACCTCGGCGGGGGCATCCATTTTCAAATCAAACATGTCCTGATGCGACGGGCCGCCAGGCAAGTAAATCATGATCACCGACTTGGGCCCGCCGGGCGCGCTTCCTGCGACTTGGGCACCGCCCTGGGCCTGCGCCGCAACGAGCTCAGAGAGAGAGAGGCCTCCCATGGCAAGCCCGCCAACCCGAAGGAAATCCCGACGAGCGATTCCATCGCAAAAACGAGAAGAACTACCGCTGGAGATAGTCAGCATAAACGAGGGGTAGAGTGTTGGGGGGATGGGGGGAGAAACAGCTTCCATGCTTCCCACTGGAAGCACAATACGAGGATCCGCAAGAGCTGGCTCCATTAGAAGAAAATTGCTTCACCCCCAAGATTTACGCCGCCTCTGCAGCAACACTCCCCTCGTAGGCCCGAACATTGGCGCCCGCACACAGGGGCGACCCCCATTTCGTTGTCCGGCGGGTCGGATTCAGGTTACGATGCGGCACATGCAAGAACTTGGTAAAATCCTCTTCGCGATTGGCGTCCTGACCACAATCGCGGGCGGTATTCTCTGGAGGACCGGTGACCTCGGTTTTTTAAAACACATCGGGCATCTGCCGGGGGACTTGTCGTGGGAGAAAGGCGGCTCCAGTTTTTATATACCGCTAACGACCTGCCTTCTCCTAAGCGTCATCCTGAGCTTCATCAGCTGGGTACTTCGCAAGTAGGGCTGATCGAAAAAGAGGACAACGCCCCGACTGCCCTTGTTCTGTCTTTTTCACAAGACCAGACCGCTTGCGAGCGATTTGCCAAGACACTGCGAAGCGCGCGGTGTTAGTTTAAAATCTCTCGATGGATGCAGAGCAATTCAACGTGGCACTCAGCTTTATGCCAAAGCCAACTGCCCAGCTCCGGAGAATGCTTCTGGAGAAGGCGAATTCAGCGGAGCCTCAGGAATTTGAATCGGTGATCGCGGCGGTCCGCTCGCTGTTCGAAAAGTACACCCAGATCTTCTCTGATGCGGCTCCGGGTAAAGCGCGTGCAATCCGGTTGCATGGGCTCATCGATCAAGCAATGGAGGTCGCAAAAAGTTTGCCGCTTAGCTGCCGCAAAGGATGCGGCGGGTGCTGTCATTTCGCGGTTGAAGTCACGAGTGACGAGGCCGAACTACTGCGCGACCTACTCGAAGCAGGCATTGAAATTGATTTTGAAAAACTTGCCCGCCAATCCGAGCTAGAGCTGGATTCAGCGGCGTGGGGCATCCCCTGGTCGGGCGAGACGCGCTGCGTGTTTTTGGGTCCAAATTTCGAATGTAGGATTTACGAGCATCGTCCCATTGCGTGCAGAAAACTTTTAGTGACCACGCCTGCGGATCTGTGCGCATCCTCAAGCAGCAAAATTGAACCAGTCAGGGTGTTGCTCGCAGAGACAATCGTGAGCGCCGCAATCAGCTTGGACGGATGCACCCAAGGCAGCCTCCCGCGGATGCTCGTGAAGAGTCTCGACGGACCGCGAGCAAATTAAGTGGTCGGCACAGTTGAACAGGTTTTACGCAATTCCACTCTCCCACTCTCCCACATCGGCGGTTACAGCGCCGTTGTCCCGCGCTCACGATTCACCGGTCCTCTTGCTTTGATCCACTACTTCACTGATGCGTGCAGTCCGGCCTTATTCAGAGCGGCAGCGAGTTGCTTAGTGCTAAAATCACCCTCGACTTGGAAAGTTTTCGCTCCCTTGGTGGCGTTGTGCTTGGTCACGCCTGCAACCCCCATGATGGCGTCTTCAGCGGCAGTGACACATTTCCCGCAGCACAGATGCAACCCCAACACGTCGGCGGTCTTCACCTTCGCATCGGTAACCTCCGGTGCGGTCGCCCCCTCGCCGAAATAACCGGCGCTCAAAAGCGACGCGACGGCCTGTTTGGCCGATGCCTCGTCCTTGGCAGTAACCTCGACGTTGCGCTTGTCGATCTTCGCTTCAGCGCCGGCGACTTTCGCCACGGCCGCTGAGATGCCATTTGCGCAGGACTTGCAGCAATTGTGCACCCCGGAAAGTTTGATCGTGGAATCAGCGTTTGCAGCTGCGGTGAAAAGGAGAGCGATCGATAGGAATGAGGGGAGGAGCTTCATACGGTGAGCTTTACATTCCGCGGGCAAAACGAGCAACAAAATACTGCCGGTACTGCACCGACACACGATTGCGCGATCCAAGGGTTGCGGGGAGGCGCGCTTCCGCGTAGGTCTTTGGGGTATGGCGCACGCGGTTTTTCTCTGGCACATGCACCAGCCCTATTACGTCAACCCGTCCACTCGGACGGCCGTGATGCCTTGGGTCAGGTTGCATGCGGTAAAGGGTTATCTAGACATGATTTCCATCGTGTCAGAGTTTCCCGACATCCGGGTTAATTTCAACATGACCCCGGTACTTCTCCTTCAAATCAAGGAACTTGCCGAAAAAACAGTGTCCGATCTCTGGCTGGAATGGTCCCGCAAACCGGCTGCCAACCTCGACGAGCACGAGCGCATTTCCATTCTTGAAAACTTCTTCAAGATTCACTGGGACAACCTGATCAAACCCTTCCCTCGGTACTGGGAGCTGCTCAACAAGAGGGGCCTCCACTTCGACCGCACCGAGGTCAGGCGCGGCCTTCGCTACTGGTCCTCGCAAGAATTCCTCGACCTCCAAGTTTGGTTTAACCTCGCTTGGTGCGGCTATACCGCGGAGGCCATGTTCCCCGAACTTGCCGCCCTCAAGCGCAAGGGACGCAATTTTTCGGAGGAGGAAAAACACCGCGTCCTCGAAATCCACGGAGAAATCCTTTCGCGAATCATCCCTCTCTACCGGGCTGCCGAAGAGCGGGGCCAGGTGGAAATCACTACGACCCCTTTCTATCACCCGATCCTCCCGCTGGTTTACGACAGCAACCTCGCAGAACGCTGCCTGCCGGGCAGGCGATTTCCAAAGCGCTTCCACTGGCCGCAGGACGCCCTTGCGCACCTTCAACTCGCGGTCAAACAGCACACTGAAATGTTCGGCAAAGCACCGCGCGGCTTGTGGCCGAGCGAAGGCTCCATCGCCCCGGAGCTCGTCCCTCTCATGCAAAAGGCTGGGATCCAGTACTTCTGCTCCGACGAAGAAAACCTGTTTAGATCC
>CAMDSZ010000080.1 GCA_945906945.1 Akkermansia muciniphila | reverse complement strand
CCGCATTTCTAGCCTGTACTGCCTACTAATGCGAGGGGGTGCATAAAAAGTACGAATCCGTCACCCCCTAACCCTTTGTTTCCAGCGTAGGACAGGTTGGAGGGAGGCTCGCATGAGGGATGAAATAAATCTGGATAGCGCGGCGACGGTGGGAGCAACTGCGGGAGAGACGGTGGGAGCGGTGAAACGGGGGTGGATTTGGACGCATTGGAGTGTTTGGAATGCGGCGCGGCCAATGCAGGCAAAGCGTGGCATGTGCAGCCGATGGCGGGGGCTGGGCGACTGCCAGCGGGCCTCCGAGAGGGGAGCGGTTGGGGTGGGCGCCGTTTTTATTTTGGTTTGTGTGGTCGCCTCCACTGCGTTGTTGGGTGAGTGTTACGGTGAGGTGTGGATCACTGAGCCGGGCAACCCAACGGCGGGGGCCCGCGAGTTGGTTTCTTGTGAGTCGTTCTCCTCGGCTTCTTGCGTGGAGAACGTGGAGAGGCCGAGCGTTGTGGGCACTTTTTTTGGCAAGGCCGCGCAACTGAGCGATAGCGTGCGGCGCGAAGCTGGCGTACATCGACGCTGGCAGCCCTGGCAACTGCGCTTTGGCTTGCGCGAGGCGTGGTGTTTAGCACCCCCGTCCCGTCCCATTTGGGTGTCCTATTTCACAACTTACCATTGCCAAGACGCACGCCAAGACGCACACGTGAGTCAGGGTGAACCGGCGAATCGAGCAACGAGTGGCGGAGTTTTCGCGCGGGAGGAAGTGCGGGAGGTGGCAAGCGCTGAATTTTCAAATCACGCATTTGCCAAACACGGCTCGCGCGCTGCTACCTCCGATGATACGCCGCAAGTTTGTTTTCCGGCTTCTGCAGCGGTCACTACTCCCTGCGGTAGCGGTGGGTCCGGAGCAAAGGCATGGGGCGCTGATTATATCGCGTGTTCTCAGCGAGTTTCGAGCTCCGGACTGGTGACTTGCCGGATGCCTTCTGCAACCCAGTTGGTGCAGTATTTTGGGGAGGCGCTCGGGGAAAGCCCGAATTGGCAGGGGGGCGAGGCGGCGGTTTTTCAGAGGACTAATTGCCTCCAGTGGGGGGTGTCGTGGCGGCGGGGTGTGGTTGAGGTTTTGCCGCGTGGGGTAGGGCTGCGTTGGCTTGCGAATGATGATTTTGGACTTAGCGAGTTACGCGAGTTTTTTGAGGCGCCATTTTTTGAGGCCGCCGAAACGGAGAGGTTTTACCGTTGGTTCTCGGAGGGAGGCTGGCATCAGGAGCCGCTCTCAGGCGGAGTGATGTTGAGAATGGGCGTGCTGCGGGGGCGTCGTGCGACTTTGGTGGAGATCAGCTGGAGGCGGGCGGAGCCCACCCTCGTTCCCTGAGGTTGCAAAACTCCTCGCGGGTAGTTTTTGCCTGCGGCGTGCCTCGTCGGTCACGGAGCTGTGCCGATGCGGAGGGGCGCTGATTTCTCTGGGAGTTGTTTGTTCGCACCCAACAGCGTGCGGATTGACGAAGTGTGGGATAGCAAAGCTCTCTCGCCAAATGGTCCTCACCGTTGCATGCGGCGGCTTTGTACTGATACCAGTGCGTTGAGCTCGGGCGGCTCCGCGCTGTATGTGGGTTTGAAGTGACTGGGATATCGTCCTGAACGTCGATTGCTCGGGGACAACTCGGTGTGCACACTGTCACGAGGCTCCGAAAATGACCTCAATGAAGCAGACTTGTTCGCGTGTTTTTCAATCAAGGTTGCGAACGGCTGGAAAACGAGTCGGAGCAGACAAGCGAACAGGTAAGTCCCGCTCAACCTTGATTGAATACAATTAAGCGCTGGGAAAACCAAACTCACGACACGAAGAGCGCAGGGGTGGTAGTCGCAGAAATGTGAGGTGATAATCGCAGAAATGTCAGCGCGCGCCGAAACTTTGTAGAAGCGTAAATTTTTGGTGATTACAGAAGCCACTTCGTCTGAAAGGGTACGACGGGCAAGCGGCGTTTCCATCGCCCGTAATACAAGTGCATGGGTTTCAAATCGCCTATTCCACAAAACAAAGCGTCAACGGTCCCAAACAGAATTCACGTCTCATGAACTTTGGAGAGGTAAAATATCCAATCGGCGGCGGAGTCGTGAATTTGCTGTCGGGATTATCTTAAATGTTTGGGGACAGCGCGCTGGCGAACAAGCTGTGCTGTCGCTAGTGGGCAGTGAGGTCTAATTCGTCGGGTTTGTTGAACGAACGTGGAATGGTTGTACGTGAAATGCTCCAGTTTTCCGCAGGTTGGAAGGTACGGTTGAACCGGACCAAAACAATTAACGCCCCCCCTGGGAGCGCGTAGCCCCAGCTGCGCTGTCACGCTCACTTCAGGATGGACTCTTCGAATGGCCCTTCAGCTTCTACACAACCTTTTCGTCGCACTCCGCGTCTGGGCGCAGCTAGGGCTACGCGCTCCCAGGGGGAAAAAGACTAGCTCCGAGCGAGGCTGTCATCAGCCCACGTCTCTAGCGCTTTGGAGCCGATTTTTAGACCTCACTACTCAATAGGGTTTTAACCCAATGTGTTTTTTGACGCTCGATCTCTGATGCTTAATCACAGTATCTATGTTTCTGTGCAGCGCTTTTTGAATCATTTGCCTTATGTTCCGAGACCGAATTATTGATGCTTTGCGTGATCCTCTCCGCCCGGCGGTCTCGGTGGAGTTTTTTCCGCCGAAAGACGCGGGGACGGCTGATACCTTGCTGCGGACTGCCCGGGCCCTGCAGCCGCTGGGTATTGATTTCGCCTCCATCACCTACGGAGCGGGAGGGACCTCTCGTGACACTACCCTGTCTTACGGCGGTGCGTTGGTAGAGATGGGGTTTCCCCTTGTTGGTCACCTCACCTGTGTCGGGCATTCGCGGGACGAGCTTCGGGCTCTGATTCGCCAGTACGATGAAGCGGGATTCTCTGGAATTCTTGCTCTTCGTGGTGACCCGCCCAAAGGGCAGGCGGTATTTACCCCGCACCCAGACGGCTTCTCGCATGCAGAAGAACTCGTAGGACTCATCTCAGGCTCTCTGTCCAAGCGCTTCGCCGTGGGAGTTGCGGGGTTTCCTGAAATGCATCCGGAGGCGGTTGATGAACAGTCTGACATCCGATTTCTAGCGCAAAAAGTCGCTGCCGGTGCGGATTTTATCACAACCCAGCTGTTCCTTGATAACGCGGATTACTTCCGTTTTGTGGAGCTGGCTCGTGTCGCTGGAGTCGGGGTGCCTATTTTGCCCGGAATTATGCCGGTATTGTCGCTGAAGCAGGCGCGTAATTTTTGTGGATTCTGCAAGGCTCGGATTCCTGAAGTGCTGGTGTCCGAACTCGAGGCTTGCGGGCCCGACGAGGAAGCTCAGCGCAAGGTGGGAGTCATTTGGGCCGTGAACCAGATTCGCGAGCTCATCGCCAGGGGCGCTCCAGGATACCACCTGTACATTCTCAACCGCGCTGAGTCGGCGCAAGAAGTGCTTGCGGCTCTCCGCTCCTGAATTCTCGACGGCCTTGGTTCGTGGGGGATGTTGCTGGGGAAGGACGCATGCCTCTGAGCTCCCGCGCGTCCAATCCAAGAAGCATGCACCCCTAAGGGCTGCTCTATTTTTTCGCAGCGATGGGCTGGGTGAGCCGTAATTCGTAGGTGCGCGTAACAGGTTGCGCCAGCGTGTGAAGTTTCGCCTCATAATCTGCGCCCAGAGTGAGTAGCTCGTTCACGCCTGCAATTTTTGCTGCGATTTCCTTTTCAATCCGTGCGCGTTCATCGCCCTTTGCGGTGTTGAGTTGGTTGCGCATTCCTTTGATCTTAGACCATGTGTCGCGCAACGGTCTGACGGCCTTATCGTTTCGCTCACGGTTCAGTAGCGCGACCTCCATCGCCTGCGCGTACTCTGGAGTCGCAGGATTGTCCTGAAGCTCAATCTTCGCCGCCAGTGTTGTGTGCGGCACTGGTTTCCCGATCGTTTTTCCGTCAATCACGATTTCGTATTGGCCAGGGGCAAGCCCGGACACCTTGAGCACTTCCGAGCCGAGGCGATGCCCTGCGTGGGTGAGAGATTTTCCGGTGGCCGCCGGCTGTGTGCTTTCCCATTTCAGCGAGTCACCAGAGCCTGCGTCTGGCACTACCCAGGGCAGCGCAGTTGCGAGGTGTTTGAAGCTCAATCCTTTTCCGTCGGCGAGCTCCTTCAGCTCTGTCACCTTGCCGGCGCTCGTTGCAGTCCACTTGTCGCCGCTCTTCGCCACGGTGATTGAGCCAACGCTTTTGCGGTCAGGATTGAACTGCGAGAGGAGATTAAAGGCCATGATGAACTGACCTGCTTCCCCCGGATGAATGGCGTCGGGGATAAGGGTGAAGTCAGGGTTTGATCGGCGTTCTGTGAACATCATGTCATTGAGCGGACCCCACTGGTCAACGCAGGGCAATGAGCGCTGTCCGGCTGTCTCACGAAGCCATCCAGAAAAAAAACCGAGTACGGAGTTGTACTGTGATGAAAATGGGCGGTCCTTGAATCGAAAAGTGGGGTCGTTGAGGCGAACTTCAAGCTGATGATGGTCGAAGGGGGTCGGCGTCATAACGATCGCCCTGGCCCCGATTGACTGCACGTTATCAAGCAGCGACGTCATGTCTTGCTGATAGGTAGCGAGAATTTCCGGGTTGAAATCCTTGTACTGTCCGTCGTTCATTCCGAGCAAGACGGTCACAAACTTTGGATGTCTGGCTGCTACGTCGTCTTCAAAGCGGCGCTTTGCATCGGCCGCCTTGTCCCCGCTCACTCCGGCGTTGTGAAAGTGGATGGTCCGGTCGGGGTACCTTGTGAGAAAAAAGTCCTCCACGTACTGCGTGTACATGCACTGGTGGGTGATGGAGTCGCCCAGAAACACGATGGTGTCGCCGTCCTGCGGGGTGAAACTGGCGGCGTTTTTCGGGGCTTGCGACCTAGCGGGTAACGTCGAAAGCAATAGGGCGCAGATCGGGATGATGGATTTGAGTGGGGGATTCATAGACTTTTCTAAGCTGGGCTGAGCTGGCGGCGGTTCCGCCTAGGCCCTTAGTGAGGATACGCTTTAACTGAAGTTCGAGGGTTTCGAAACTTTTTCATTCTTTGGGTGTTCCTAGAGGCACATCAACAAGGTTTTAATCTAACATCGATGATTCCCAGAAAATTGAACTGTTTGCGGCCTGTCGATTGTTGTGGAGGATGTTTGACGAGGGCGTAAGCTCTTTGCGGCGTGGCGCGAACAGAACTTGGATTAGTAAATGGAAGGTGAAAAACTGAAAATAGCGGTCATCGGGGGCGGTCCAGGCGGATTGATGGTCTCTTATTTGTTGGATAAGCGCGCGTCACTCGGGGTGGATGTCATCATTTACGAGGCTACCGGTCGGCTCGGCGGGAAAATCGTCACTTCGCATGCCCACTGCGATCCCCGCATCGCCTTTGAATTGGGGGCTGCCGAATTTTACGACTACAGCCAGCTTGGCCCCGACCCGCTCCGCGAACTGATCGCGGAACTGGGTCTTCGCACTTCTCCAATGCGCACCGGGGGAGCCGTGTTTCGCGATCGCGTGGTGCGCGATCTTGAAGATGTGCGCCGCGAGTTTGGACAGCCAACATGGAAGGCGCTTCGGGATTTTACCAAACTGGCGAGGGCGGAAATCAGTCCTGCCGAGTATTACGAATCCGATTGGCGCAAGGACAACGAGGACCCTCTGGCAAGAAAGCGCTTTGACCAATATCTCGAGGAGGTAAGCGATCCCATTGCCCGAGACTACATTCAAACCCTGACTCACAGCGACGTGGCGTGCGAAACGCACCAAACGTCGGCGAGCTACGGCTTGCAGAATTATCTCATGGATGAGTCGGACTACATGCAGTTGTACTCGATTGTCGGGGGCAACGAATTGTTGACGCGCGAGCTGGCTTTGCGGACCTCCGCTCAGGTGCTGCTCGATCATGCGGTGGTTAGCGTCGAACAGATGGTCGGCGGCCTTTACCGGGTGACATCCCGAAACAACAGTGCGCAGCACACGGAGCTTTATGATTTTGTGGTGGTCGCGTTGCCGAACGACTGCATTCCGAGTATCGCCTGGGAGGGTCAGGCGCTCTCGGAGGCGATGAGAAAACACCATCGGTTTTATGATCACCCGGCGCATTACCTCCGGGTGACGGCGGTGTTTGACCGTCCGTTCTGGCGCGAAGTGATGCAGGGCGAATTTTTCATGATCGATGCTTTCGGCGGATGCTGTCTCTACGACGAGAGCGCGCGTTTTGAAAATGGAGAACACGGCGTGCTCGGCTGGCTTATCGCGGGTGACGCGGCGCTTCGGCTCGGGAATCTCGACGATGATGTGCTGATCAAGCAGGTCGTAGACGCGCTTCCAGCTGTGTTGCGCGCAAATTCGAGTCGTCTGCTTGAAGCGCGAGTTAAACGATGGGCCAAATGTGTGAACGGATTGCCAGGTGGGTTTCCAGCGCGCGAACCCGATTCCCGACACCGCCCGGATCCTGAGGCGCATCCACGTCTTTTTGTGGTTGGCGACTATCTCTTTGATTCCACGCTAAATGGTGTTTTGGATTCGGCGGACACGGTTGTCGAGTGGGTGATGGAGCTGGCGCTTAAAGCCGTTAAAGACTCCGCTGGTTTTGCAGATTCGCGAAACACGGTGGACAGGCAGGGGGGCGCGGTCGTTTCAAAATGAACGGGACGCCACAGAATCTGGAGCGCCTGTTCGTTGTGCTGCGTGGTCCTGGACCGGTTGACGCTTCAATGAGGGTCATTGATTTTTCAGAGCCCTTTTCCGATCGCCTCAGGGTTGTGGAGAAAGATCATGAATGGCGTCCCTCCGGCACTGATTCCGAGTTGAGCAGAATTCTTGTCGTTCCCCCTTTTTATAAAGACGACCCCAGGCGGAGGGATGCGGCTGCGGGGTGGATGAATGCCGCTTCTGACGGTGGGCAGGACTCTCATATTTTGGTGAAGGCCGGGGATGCGTTGGTTTTGTGGCGTCCCGAACGGGCCGTTGTGGCCTACGGCGGTGGCCAGTTGGCGGAAGTGCTGGAGGCCGTTGCAGAATTTTGCTTTGTCGAAAGATTGCTCGCTGGCTTGGAGCGCGAGGTTTCGCTGGGCTGGCCCGGGGTTGAGCAGGACACACCGCTGGCCTACAAGATCGAGGCGACCGACTTGCGCCGCGACCCAGAAATCGGGCTCCGAGCGAGAGGCGTGCTGCAACTCCGGATGCGCCATGTTCGCGCCGAGCCTCTGGTGGCTCAAGCGCCAGCTCGATTTGGCCGGCTGGCTGCCGAACTGGGGGAGGGATTGCGGGAGCAAGCCCGCTGCGAGCAGCGCTTGGAGGTCTTGGACGGCCAGATTGAGGTGCAGGAATACGTCTATGAGCTCGCAAGCCAGAGGTTTGGCGAGTTCAGACACGCGCGCGAGGGTTTTATCATCGAGGTGATTATTGTGGCGCTTTTGGCGGCGGAGGTGGTTTTGCTTCTGGTAGACCTCTGGTTCTCCCACAGGCAGTGAGCTCGTTGCTCTTTTTGCTTGTTGCGCTTGGAGAGAATAAGGCGCCTTTCCGGGGTCTAGTGCAGGAGCTGGTCCGGGTGGAGGGCTGGGGGAGGGGGCGTCGGTTTGATGGAATTGTCCAATTGCCCAGAGTGAGGGACTGGATCAGGCAAAATTATGGAATCCAGCCTGCAAAAGAGAGTTGCCTTCTTGTGCGGCGTCTATACGATCCCACGCCCCATGCCAAAGTCCATTGCACGTCGAAAGACCAAAAAAGCCGTGGCGAAGCGGTTTAAGTTAACCGCTACGGGAAAGTTGCTGCGCCGTAAACCAGGCCTGCGCCACCTCGCTTCTTCCAAGAACGCGAAGCGCAAGCGGAATCTGGGCAAAGTAACGCTCGTCCATAAAACTATGGTCCCTCGGCTCAAAGAATGCATGCCATTCGCCTAAGGCGAGGCAGGCTCTTTGAAGCCATAATCCCAAGCGTCTGTCCGGTTTTTCCGGCCCTTAAATGCGGGTCGGTCGCCGGACACCTCAGCGGGTGAGACGCCGGATTGCTTAAGTAAACAACAACTCGCTGAACGCAGAACTCAAAAACACTACATATGCCAAGAGCCACTAACGGCCCGGCCAGTCGGGACCGCAGGAAAAAGATGCTGGATCAAGCGAAAGGCTTCCGCGGACGCCGTTCCAAACTGTTCCGGTACGCCAAAAATGCCGTCATGAAAGCCAAGTACTGGGCCTATCGTGACCGCAAAACCCGGAAACGCAATTTTCGCATGCTCTGGCAGCAGCGGATCAACGCCGCAGCCCGTGCCAACGGTTTGACTTACAGCCGCTTTATCGAAGGCTTGAAGGCTTCCGGTATCGACTTGGACCGCAAGGTTCTTTCCGATATCGCCGTGAAGGATGAGTCTGCGTTCAAGGCCCTCGTCGCAAAGGCGAAGACCGCGCTGGCTTCAAAGCCCGGCGTTCCTAAGGCTGCCTAAGTCGGCCGGTAAGGAATACACTTTCTAGGAAAGATTTCTACTTTCCCTCCCAATCGCAACCGCCCCGCAGACCCCCCGTCTGCGGGGCGGTTGTCTTTTTGGGGATAGGCGCTTTCTTTCAATCGCACTCGTTCAATAACCCGAACCAGGCGCGCGGTGTCAAACGCAGCGCGTACTCTATCGTTGGCACCCCACGCGCTAGGCAGCTGCTAGCTGAACCGGCGACTGTCAGGACCGAGCTACGGGTCAGTGGGAATCGGTCGCGAAAAACGCGTTATGAAGACGCTCCCAACCGATTGTGGTGAGTGGCCCGTGTCCTGGGCAGATCACGGTCTCTTTCGGTAGTGTGAAAAGCTGCTCGCGGTTTGTGCTCAACGCGTCCGCGTAGGAAACCATCCCGCCACCCATCGACGCTGCAAACAGTGCGTCGCCTACCACTGCAACCGGTTTTTCGAGTCCTTGAATGACGAAACTGGTGCCGCCCTTCGAGTGGCCCCATGTCAAGCGGCTTTCGATGCGCAGACCGCCCTCCAACCAGACGCGGCCCGCAGCGAATGACTCCGCGCCATCGAGCGGCTCTCGTTCGTTTACAAACGCTGGAGCCCCAGTCTTTGAACAAAGCCGGTCGAGCTCAAAAATGTGGTCTCCGTGCGTGTGGGTGAGCAACACGGCTTCGAGCTTTAAATTCTCCGCAGCGATGCAATCCAGCATCGGGGTGCAGTCTGCTCCCGTATCAAACGCGAACGCTTTCAGGCTTGTTGGATCCCAGACAAGATAGCTGTTCACGAGCATGTCTTCGAATGGAGTCGAGAATGCGCGCACCCCCGCGGGTGCCGCTTCATGGGGCACGGCGCTTCCATCGGCCAGTGAGACCAGAGCCTTCGCATTGAGATGTAAAATTGGTGCGATCTGTGTTGCGATCGATGCGTTCCATTCGCCGCAGCGCAGTGTTTGCACCTCACGGGCTGAGCAGTTGGCGCGCTCCGCCACGCAGGCGTCGGAGAGGACCATGCCGCGCATGGACTTCGTGATCACATCGGCAAACGTATCCTCGAGCGGCGGCTGCTTGGTCATGCCTTTTGAGTGTGTAAATTGTTCTCAGTTGGACGCAGGTTGCACCGCTTCCGGATTGGGTTCTTTTGGTATCCGCAGTGCAATGATGCACAGGAATGAAAAGCCAATCAGCCCGGCGCCCCAGGAGAATGCCTTCACATATCCGTTCTGCACAGCATCCAACACTTCATGCGCCAACGGACGTGCGAGGCTCGAAAAGTCCGCCGGCAGCGGAAGGATTGCGAGCGTTGGACCGAGGAACCTTCCAAGGCTTCCCGCTGCAGACATCAGTCCCATCACTCTTCCCTGAGCGTTGCCGTGCACGTAACGCGATGCCATCCCGCTCAGTGTGGGTGTGAGCAGGCCGTTTCCAACAGCCATCAGCGCACAGCTCCCGAGAAAAGCGCCGACTCCTGAAACTCGCGGCAGCCAGTACAGGCTTGCCGCTAGCAGGAGCGCGCCGACCAAGGCGATTTGCTTTTCCACGTTGCGCACAAGCAGCCTCCTCAGAAGGCCCCCCTGCACGATCACAGCAAGGATTCCGACGTACGCAAACGCGTAACTTGTCTCGCGTCCGCCCCACTGGAAGCGGTCGCCGCAGAAGAGCGCGAACAGCACGTGGATAAATGCAAAGCCGGTGGTTGAAATCAGCGAGGCCAAGAGCAGGAGCGAAATGAACGGTCCTTTCGAATCGCGGAAAATCCCAAAGATAGGCGCCGAGTCGCCGCGGCTGTCACGCGCTTGAGCGGGATAAGTTTCGGGCAGATAGAGCAACACCAGCAAAGCATTCACCAGCGATAGCGCACCCGCGAAGTAGAACGGCGCCTTGTGCGAGTAGCTCACCAGTAGTCCTCCCAGCGCTGGCCCCATGATGAATCCCAGTCCGAAGGCCGCGCCGATGATCCCCATCGCCCGAGAGCGCTTGTCCGGAGGAGTCACATCAGCCACGCACGCCTGCGCCGTCGCAATGTTGCCGCCGCTCGCGCCGTCGATGATGCGGCCAAGGAAAAGCATCCAAGCCGTTTCAGCCATCCCTATCACAAAAAAACCGGCGGCCGTCCCTACGATGCTGAACAGAAGCACCGGCTTCCGGCCGATTCGATCCGAGAGCTTTCCAAACAGAGGCGCAAACACGAGCTGGACTAGCGAGAAGCTTCCCACCAGCAGTCCCAGTTCCGTCGGGGAAAGCTGGAAGGATTTACTCGCGTAGACGGGGAGGACCGGAATCACGATTCCGAAACCCACCATGCTGATGAATACGGTTAAAAAGATGAGACCTAAGGGCGAACGGGAAGACGGCATGGTGATAGGGCGCAGAGTCTGGTTCAGCCCGCCCCCAACAATCAATCCCGCATCCCAGCCCGAGCCCAGAAAAACCGCTCGAGGCCCCGTGCGGCGCGGTTTTTCCAAACTGATCCGCTCGGGGCTAGGTTAGGCTAGGCTAGGCCCTCGGTGCAAATCGCTTTCGGTAGTCCAAGGGACGCAGACCCGTTGCCGCTCTGAAGGCGCGGCTGAAGTGGCTTTGGTCATAAAATCCGCACTGCTGCGCAACGTCTCCCACCTGGGCCTGCCCCTGTTCTAGAAGGCGGCGGGCCATCAGAAGACGCACCTTCAGCAGATAATCCGTCGGTGACATTCCAAAAAGGCGGCGGAATTCTCTCTGCAACTGGCTGACCGAAAGGTGCGCCTGTCTGGCGAGCTCAGCAACCGAGACGGCCTCCCCGAAGTGCACAAGCACATACTTGAGGACCGGAGTCAGTCTTTGGGAGTGACCTGGTGCGTTTTGCAGCTGGCCATGTGGTTGCATCAGTCCGACAAGGCCGACCACGTTTCCCGTGACATCTCGCAGCGGGTGCTTGCTGCACAGATACCAACCCGGTGTCCCTCCCGCCGAGGCCACAAGCCACAACCGCTGCGTCAGCGCTTTTCCCGACCGGAACACCTCTTTGTCCTCCTCTTGATACTGCGCGGCAAGGGCTGGTGGGTGAAAATCAAAGTCATCGCGTCCGAGCATCTCGCTCTCATGCTGCAGTCCGTGCAGGTCAAGTTCCTCCCGGTTGACGCTCAGAAAGCGATGCTGCGCGTCCTTTACGAATAGGCATACGCCACGCAGGTTCTGGAACGCATCCAACCACTGCTTCTGATCACCAAGGCTGCGGAAGAAACGCTCCGGATTTGAGGCGGGGTTGTGCACTTGCATGCGGCTTTAATACAGAAGCCGTGCTCGGAGCGCAACTCGCGCTGGTGGTGTTTATGAGGGCGGTATTCGCGCGTTATTTGCATTGGAATGCACGAAGCAGCGGAGCTGAGCCTCCGCCTCGTGCAACAAACACAAGCAAAACACCTGCCACGCTCAGGGCCGCAAGCCTAGCGCACAACGCATTTCTCAAGCTCCGCCCGTAGGCGGTCTTCCTGGAGCTGCTTCCCGATAAACACAAGCTGGCTGCTGCGCGCCTGCCCCTTTTCCCAAAGCTTATCCCACATCAACGTGAACCGGTTGTTCACCCCGTGGAAGACCGCCCTGCGCGGGTTGTC
The DNA here is from genome assembly GCA_945906945.1 of Akkermansia muciniphila. GTDB lineage: Bacteria > Verrucomicrobiota > Verrucomicrobiia > Chthoniobacterales > Chthoniobacteraceae > Chth-196. The sequence goes on along the minus strand of CAMDSZ010000080.1, from coordinate 1,207 downwards.
CTTGATCCATAAAAAGCCCTTGGAACGGTATATTTTCTCGCGATCCGACATCTCTTGAACAAACAACTCAAGCGCCTCGATGCTGAATGGTTTTTCAAATTCGAACGAGATCGAGTTGATTTCGTGGTGATGCCGCTGGCTGAGTTCATCCAAAAACTTCGGGTCCACCGACAGCTTCTGATCCACGTCAAAAGCGTGCATGTCCAATAGCTCGCTCAGATTCGCCTGGGACTGGTTTGTTCTGAAAAGAGTAGCCTGCGAATTGAGCTCCCTCACCGCCGCTTCCGCCTTGGCAAGCGCCGCTTCGTCCACCAGGTCTGTTTTGTTCAGCAGAATAAAATCCGCCATCGTGATCTGTTCGCGCGCGGTTTCGGTCTCCTTGAGCTGCTTGAGAATCTGCTCGGAATCCACCACCGTGATGATCGAATCCATTCGCACCAGCTGCTGGAGTTGCGGGATGTTGAGAAACGTCTGCGCGATCGGCCCGGGTTCGGCGATCCCCGTCGTCTCAATCAGCAGGTAGTCGAATCCGCCCTTTTTGAGAAGATTTTGCACGCCCTTGACCAAGTCCTTCCGGACCGTGCAGCAGAGGCAGCCGTTGCTCATTTCAACCACCTCCTCTTTCTGGGTTTCCACCAGCTGACCGTCGACGCCGATCTTGCCCACCTCGTTGATAATCACCGCAAATTTGTATTTGTGCTGCTGCTTGAGGATGTAATTCAGAAGCGTGGTTTTGCCGGCACCAAGGAAACCGGTGAGGATGCTTACGGGGATTGGCTTTGTAGGCTTTGTATCGGTCATAGGAACACCCATACCCTTGGACGGGATGGCCTCGGTTCGCAAGAGCTCCGTGCACCTTCTTGAATTTTCCCAAGGCATTCCCCAGTTCCTCTGGCATGATCCTGTGCAGAACCCTGTCCGATGCCTACGACTCACGAACGTTTTATGAAAGCGGCCCTGCGCGAGGCCCTGCGCTGGACGGGATGCACAAGCCCCAATCCGGTCGTCGGAGCGGTCATCGTCAAAGGAGGGCGGATCCTTGCCCGCGGGGCCCACGAGCAGGCGGGTAGTCCGCTTGCCGAGGTGATGGCGCTCAGGAATCTCAGCGCGCTTTCTCCCGGCGAGCACGCGAGCGGCGCCACTTTGTACGTCACCTTGGAGCCGTGCTGCACCCGCGGGCGCACCCCTCCGTGCACGGAGTCAATCC
>CAMDSZ010000079.1 GCA_945906945.1 Akkermansia muciniphila | reverse complement strand
GCCTTCTGCATCCAGTTCGGAAATGAGGTCTGACACCCTCCTCGTTACACCGCTTCCGGGGGAATACTTAGTGCGTCCGTCCGGAGCCGTTTTTTGATCGGACCCACGGCAGTCGTAGATCGCAACAAGATCATCCGGGTTAAAGAGTGTTTTCAAAAACACCGCCGCTGAATCGAGGATAATCTCCGTCGGTAGTGACACAGGGCTCACCTTGCAAACTGACTGCTCATCTTTTTGTTCGGGCAAAACAGATTGCGTCTTCGGTATTGACCAACTCCCCGTCCATTTCGCTTTGCCGATCTCAGAGCGTAGTTTCTTGTTGGCCGCCTCGACCTCCACCTTGCACGAACTGTGGAAGCAACTGATGGTCGGCGGCTTCCCCTGATCGATTTTAATCCTGCAGTCCCGAGGTTGGTTGGGGGATGTGTGGGTATGATACCCCGGGCACTTCATGAAGCCCGAGTCTTCCGATTCCCAATTTATACAATCGCCAAAGAGATTGTTTGCAATCCTCCTTAGTTCCGCGGGAGTCATACCTCCCGTCTTTGGCAGTCGCTCGCGCCCTGTCTTCCTGTGGTTGTCGGTGGAGGCAAAACCGTCTTCGGTTTCTCGGTTCCGAGCGTTCATTAGCGTACCTCCTTTCCGTAGGAGGATTCTTTTTTAGGGGCGTTTTTGAGACTTCGCTTGCCTGAGCCATTTTTACTGGTTTTCGACTTAACTTTCTCGAGTCTATTTTCATGCGCAGGTTCAATGCTGTTCTCAATGAGGTTTTTCAACTGAGTCACTGGAATGAGCGGAGTGCGTAACCCTCGGTAAGGTTTCAGCAAGCCGCGCGCGATCATCCGGCGTACGGTAACGGGGTTGACGCCCATCGCTTTGGCTGTTTCCGCTATTTTCAAGCAGACACGCTGTGTTGTAAGACTCTGTCCAGTTTCGTTTTGGTCGGTTGCCTCCCGACCTGAGGGATCTATTTGTTCTTTCATAGACCCTGAGCGTGCCCTCAGGAAAATTTCCCCCGGAAAAAACGATTATTGGAGGGGCGATCTCAGCTCTGACGCTCGTAGGCAGTCATTTTGGCAATGAATCCAAGCCAACTCTTTTCAGAAGCTCACGCCACTTGGAGTGACCTCTACCGTTAGCCTCGTTATATGCAACCCCGTCTTGCTGCAACTGTTTGATCAACCAAGTTCGGACTGGAAGCGCACCATGTACAAAGACGAACTGCTGGGCGCGATAAATAGCAAGCCACTCCCACGGGAGGGGTACTATTGTCATCGATTGACGAGAAGTCCCTTTTTTCCTGCGAGCCCCAGTCGACGTCAGAAAATTCTTGAGACCGCTCTCGTAAGCCGCTCCCGCCTCTTTGGCGATCAACGCTTGATGATCTGGGTTCTGCGACGATGCGAGAAGTTTATCAATGGTGCCCAAGATTATTTCGTAAACTCCCTTTGCAATTAGTAGAGCATGCAGACGTTGGTGCTCGATTGATTTTGCAGATGATGAGTCGAAACAGTGAATTATAGAAATCAGCGAGCTCCAGTCTCTGCTTCGTTGCGCCTGTTGCGCCTTCGAGGTTCCATGGTCATATTGTTCTGCACTTGTGGCCGCAGAGGAATCGCTGACCGACTGATTCACGAAGTCGCTAGGGGCCACCATTTTCTGGTTGTCTTTTTCGTAGACGCGGAACAACTCCGGAGCGGCTTCTCCCTCTCCACGCAAGCTGCAGGCAAGCCTCCATCCAGCCTTCGTCGGATCGCGGTAAAGCAAACTGGAATTCACCTGATTTAAATCGAACAGAAACTCTTGGAGTGATTCCGGTCCGAAAAGTTCAGGCAGATCTTTTGGAATTAGAGCGACTTTTTTCACGATCCAAGATCAAAGGCGACTTTAGCCGCTTCCTTCTTCAGATGTTCACTAGAAACCTCGCTGTAAACCTTAAGAACAAGTCTGGGATCGGCATGCCCCTGCAACGCTGCAACCACACGGGGGTCTGATCCGGAATCCAGTGCTCGGGTGATAAAGAATTTCCGGAAGCTCCTGTGTGTAAAATTTGGGAAACCAAGTTTCTTGCAAGCTCTGGCCAGTGATTTCTTGATATCTTTCACTGCAAATACTTTGTCTTCAGGTGCTTTGCCTTTGATCCTGCGAACCAACAGATCGCGTATTGCAGGGTAGATAGGGACAACGAATTCCACATTGGTTTTAACCCGTTTTATCCGGATCTGTCCCTCCTTAAGGTCAACGTGACTCACCAAGAGATTGGCAGCCTCGGCATTACCTAGGCCAGCTCCGGCGAGAAAGGTGAGAAAATCGGCGGCCTCATGCCTGGTGTCGCTGAGGCGTTCATTACGGATTGCCGCGATCAGCTGTTGGACCTGCTCAAGTTTTGGAATCACCTTAATCGAACTCTCAGGCTTTCTTTTGTCAGCGAGTCCCGCGGACGGGTCTTCTCCAATGACTTTGTCAGCGCAAGCGTCACGGAAAAAGGATTTGATGACAGCCAGATACTCTTTTGACGTTCTGACGCTTATGGAGGAGCCCAACTTTTTGTGGAAGCAACGCACCAAGTCTGCAGTTACTTTACTCATTCGATAATCTCCAAGGACGGCATCTGCAGTTGGCTTGAACCTGACCATCGCCTTGAGAACACGTGTGTATCGCAGTCGTGTCTTTGCCGCCAGTGGGGACTTACTCTCGAGATAGGTCTTAACGCATTCGCCGAGGGTAAAGTTCAGTTTATCCGTGTCTGTCTTTAGGAGTTTTGCCTTCTCTGCGTCGCGCTTTCGTTTCGCTGTGGCCAAGTCCCGTGTTTGAAGATTGACCCGTGTCTGCCTGCCTCCTACTTTCAACAGCGCAAAGTATGTCCCAGTTGTCGAATACCGGTAAAGGCACTCAGCAACCCGCTCAAAGGTTCCCGTCTGACTTCTACTGTTTTTCACCTGACTTCAGTGTGTCAGGTTACACTTTCGGCTACAATTACATACTTTCGGCCTTGTTAAAACTGATCGAAAGCGTTTGTTTTAAGGCGTTAAAGGGCAGTTAGCTCAGCGGTAGAGCGGCTCGTTTACACCGAGTTGGTCGGGGGTTCGATTCCCTCACTGCCCACCACCTTAAACCTCTAAACAAGAGGTTTTGCAGAATCAGGATGTTTTCCTGAAATTCTTGCGCATCACCCGCGCGCATCACCCGATCTATTCGGCGACGAAACTGGTCAGTCCGCCCATTTGACGGTGACTCTTTCACCCTTCGTCACTCCTTCTCGCAGAGAAGCGCACCCGCTGCACTTTTCGAGCGCCGTTTACATGGAACGGGCTGTCGAGATACGTACCCGTGTTCGCCACCATGTCGATGCGTCCGATATGAAACTCCGTGCCCTCCGCGTAGAGTTCGAAAGATGCCTTACGGCTGAGGTAATCGCAAATTAACGGCGCAGGCAAACCGCGATAGGTAATCATGCCATGCTCGATGGTGTGGCTGAGGTCGATGGGGCTCATGATGGAAGTTGTCGGGGTAGCCTCATACAGACATAAGGATGCTGGGCGAATCCGTGCTTTTCATAGAATGGCATCGCATCCTTGGTGATGAGCAGTTGATTAGTGCGCGCAAGCGCAGGATGCGCGATCAGCGTCTCCAACATCCATGAGCCCAGACTTTGTTGCTGATAATCAGGCGACACGATGAAATCGCAGATGTAGGAGTTCACCGATTGATCGGAGATGGCACGCACGAAGCCAATGATCTTACCTTCCAAGGTCAGCACCAAACAAGTGGAGTGCGTCAGCGACTCCGCAACTTGCTCCACGGTTCGTTGTGCCGCCCAGTAGGTGCCCTGCAGCAACGTAGCGATGGCCGGCACATCGAACTTGTGCGGTTCATCAGTCAAAATGAAATCATCGCGGGTGATGGTCATGGATTGCTGATAGTGACCTCCGTTTTGATGGAGTTTGCAATGAAGCACTCTTCGTGTGCTTGACGGTGCAGGTGTTCCACTTCGCTGGCCGTTGGGTGCCTTTCGCCGCGCCATTCAATGTGCGGATGGAGCGTCACACGGGTCATCCACAGCTTTCCTTGCTCGTTCTTCGTCATCTCACCCACGGCTTGGTCCTCATAGCTTGCAGCCTCAAAGCCCCCATCAACCGCGACATGCAGAAACCAAAGCATGTGACAGCTCGCCACTGATGCGACGAACGCTTCCTCGGGATCGACAGCGGCTGCATTCGACCAAGGAGCGGGCACGACATGGGGCGAAGGCGATCCTGGCACGATGGCACCACCATCAAAGTGGATCGTGTGCTCACGCGAGTAGCGACGCTTTAGGAAATCGGGGCCGGTGTTCTGCCAGCGTATGGTGGCGGTGTGGTTGCTCATGCGGGTTGAAGATTATAAATAAACCTGCGAATGCGACTAGCGAGACCCGAAAAGTTTTCGTCGTTGGCCCGCTTGGCATCGTGGGATGAACTACTGAAAAGCATTTCAGCCCCATCTTCGCGGCTCGCGCGCGGTTTGTCGCGGGCGCGTTAAAGGACCTTGTTCATCTTCACGACGGGTAAACTCATACCGCTGACCATCGCAATCTCGTAACGCTCCACGACTGCGTAACCAAAGAGGGCGTAGAGTGGTTCTCCCGCCAGTGTGGCTACGATGTCCACCGTGGAAAAGCCTGACTCGCGAATTGTCCGCTCACAGGCTGCCATGATGCTTCGCCCGATACCACGCCTCGCCCAGTCCAGGTGAACAAAAAAGGCGCGAACCCGTGCCGCGTCACGCTCCGGGTCTAGCAGCTCGTCTTCACGCTCTCTGCTGCGGTCCCCTCCATAAAGCGCGCGCCGCTTACTCCACCCGCCGCAACCGATAATTACCCTGTCCTGCTCCGCGATGAAGTAAGTGCCGTCGCGAATGAGCTGCCGGTCAACTCCAAAGACAGGCCCCAACGCCGCTTCGATTTGGTCCCGTGAATAGTAAGTGGACTGCAACGCGCGAACCGATAGCGGAATGAGTGCTTCAAGTGCTGAGACATCCTCCTCATGCGCCAGTCGCAGCGGCCACGGATCAATGTCGGGAATTGGAAATATGTAACTCATGGTGTGCGTAATGCCGGCAGAACCGAGCGACGCCATTTAAGATGTTCACTCCGGTGACTGTTTAAGCGTTGCCGTTGATTTCATGGAGATGTGTAAACTCGACGACGACCTCAATCTCCAGCGGTATCTGATCGGGAGTTGAGCCTGCTCCGATAGCGGTTCGTGCGTGACGCCCGGACTCTCCAAAGACCTCGATGAAAAGGTCGGAACAGCCGTCAATGACCTTGGGATGATCGGCGAAATCTGGAACAGCGTTGACGAGGCCGAGAACCTTCACGATGCGGCTGACGCGGTCAAGGCTGCCTAACTCGTGATGAATAACGGATAGTAAAGCGATGCCAGTGGAACGGGCAAAAGCATAAGCCTGCTCCAGAGAAACGTCGCACCCAACCTTGCCGGTGTGCTCCCCGACGCCTTTCCCCGCGAGGAAGAGCAAGTTTCCGGTGCGGACAGCATGGATGTAGTTGCCCACTGGCGGTGGCAGCGGTGGCAACTCGATACCGATTGCTCGAAGGCGGTCATAGACGGAAGTCATAGACGGAAGTCATAGACGGAAGTCATAGTCGTTCGCTCTCAGGTGGCGCGTAGCAACGCCAAACACTCAACCTCGCGACAAATTTCTGAAGCGCAATTTGGTCCGCCGAAAGGTGATTCCAACCATTGTAGGTCAAGTTGCCTAGAACCCCAAATAAAGCAAAATCTGCGTACACGGGTGAAGTCCCCAACAAAAACGGCGAGTTTTTTAAGGTCGACTCGCACCGCGAAAGCAACCCATCCAACTCCGAACGAATGATGTCTGCTTCGCGTGCCCACTGCTCGATACATCCCCTGCCAAACTTCCGCTCCTTGTGTCTCACCACCATCGTACGATCAACGATATCGTCAATCGCCGGCACATAGTGTATATCCGCCAATTTAAACGTGCATCCTTCGAGTGCATCCTCGATCCACTCCGTCAGACACAAGTTTGGAGCGGCCAATTCTTCAGGAAAAAGACACCCTCCGGCCCAAGTAGCATCCACGTAACGCGCTACATCTAATGAATTTCCGCCCGTTTCAAAAACAACACGATCCTCGTGAACCAATAGTGGGATTTGATAGTAGGAACCTTCCGTGAGCCGAATCACTTCCCCTCGGTCCCAATTTTGAACATCCCTTGTTTCATGCACCACTCCACACGCCGTCAAAGCCTGCCGAATAGGAATCGCATACGGACTATGGGCCATTTGGTAGAGGACAACGCTCATGGAGAAATTATGCGCCGCCGGCACGGTCGGTCAATCTAGTCATTCGCCAGCCTACGATCCGTGCAAACGCATTTAGCCTGAGCCCTCATCAAGCGTGCCTATTACGAAAGACTGCGACTGCTTCTGTTTCCATTCAGTTCGAGCAAATTCTGGAGAGATGGAAGTGAACGTTGTGTGGGAGGTTAAATGCCTTCTCGCCTCTGCCGGAGTGCGATCGAGTTGGGTGCTTTAAGGAAACGCTTGAGGAACGGATGCGTTCACAGCAAGTCTCGCTTGCCAAAAAAGCCCGATCTGCTTCGCTTAAACGATATTTCTCACAGCCTCCAGAATAGGAAATAAAACGCCATGGAGTCTTTCGATCACACCTGAGAGCGGGGGCGGGGTGTTTCCTGTACCGACTTTCCGGATGAACGCGTTCGATTGGGCATTTTTGATGGCGTCTGAACCGAACTCTTTGCTCAAACCAATTGGGATACCGTCAGGAAGCACAGTTGATCGCCTGTTGAAAGTACGTCGCACAGCCTCGACGAGAACCGCTTCTGTAAATTGGAACTGCTCCGTCAGCACCCAGAGGTCGTAGTAGTCCTTCATCCGACTGTTGGAAAGGCCGCGCCTCACAATGGTTTCCAGCTTTTCAGCGACTACCGTTTCTTTTGGGAAAACGGTCAACCTTGGTGCTGGCAGGTTCTCCGACTGTAACAAAACTGGGAAAATTACCTCCTCTGGGTTGGGCGTCACTGCATCACCGAAACCAATGTCGATTTGCAGAGAGATACGCGCCACGCCCAGCAGGGCTGTAGCCACGATGCGAACGCCTTCGTATTCGTCGCCCTCTTTGATCATGTCTCCCCGCACTGATTCGGGGACAAACTCCAAGCCATCACTGGGGCAGTGAATGCCGCAAACAGTCCGGAAAATCTCTTCCAAACGAGAAATCGAATGCTCCCCAAATCCCAACAAATCAATGTCTCGCGTGGGACGATGCACATGCTGGTTCCAAAGCAGGAACAGCATTGCCCCCTTCAAAACAAAATCTTTTGCATGTGGCGATGTGCTTAACCGATAGAGCAGACGCTCTGCGACAAAGCGGGTTAGAATGAAATTGAATTCCTCTTTGCGTTCCTTCGCAAGGTCTTGAAGACGCTGGCGTACGGACGCTGGAATGTTGGTGGTTTGCCGCTTCATGGCAGCATTTCGAGATAGGGGCGCATCACGTTGGAGACGCGGCAAACTTTGGCGTAACTCCACAGTTCGTCCATGGTGAAACGTCGCAGCCGCCATCCTTCCCGCAGTGCTTCAATTGCGACGTCCATACCCACCTTGTTTCTGAACTTAAAGCAGTCGGCGATGGTTTTGGGCACACTGTAAACCTGCACACGCACACCCTCGACGGAGTGGACTTCAATCCCTGAGGTCATTGATTCGCCTGAGAAGTGGAAGACTCGCAGTTTTGTGTCTGTTGAAATTGGCGTCCACGTTCCCCTCTCGATGGCGATCCAGACTTCAAAAGGAAGTTGCGTTGTGAGTCCGTGAAAGCTGAGCGCGGACACTAGGCAGACAACGCCACTTGGTAGGTGGGTGCAGGTTTGCGCTAGAGAATGATTTTCGGTGAATGGAGCATCCGAAGGGCCGTAAATGCCTCTGGCGTGCTGCACAAGATGGCCGCGATCTACGAGGCGTTGCAGGTAGGCGCGAGGTACGCCAATCGCAACAAGATCACGCGCACGCAACAATCCTGCACGGCGAACGAGATCAAGCAGTCTTGCGGAATGTCCCGAATTGGATTCGGCTACGGTGTTACCTTTCATTAACAGAAATGCGCTTCTGAAAAGGAAATGTATCACTGCTTTGGCTGTTTCTGCACTATAATTCGGTGCTGCGACTAGGGGCGGACAGTCGATCGCTCACGAGTGCGAGTTTGGGATATCCGGAACATCTTTGAGCACAACGGGTTTCTTGTTTGTTCAATAATTATACACTCGATTATTTTCGGTCGATCGCGATATTGGTCTACAGGGTGAGCGGAGTTCACTCCTCCGGCGCAATTCAACCGAACCGATTATGCCCCGCCTCAAGAACCGTCTTCACGAACGCTTTGCATGGCTCATCGCCGAGGGCATGGACCGCAAGGCGGCCTACACGAAACTATGCCCGCATGTGTCTGATCCCGCAACCATGGGCTACAAGTTGTACCACCGTTCCGATGTGAAGGAGCGCATCGCGGAAATCCAGTGCGAGGTTCACAGCCGGGCGCTTATGAGCATCGACGCGAAGCGTGACCAACTCCGGCAGATGATTGAGGGCACGCTCCCGACAAAGTTGACGCGGCGCCGTGATGGCACCGTAGAGGCCGTTTTTGACATGCTCGGCGCCCTGATGGCTGATGCCAAACTGGCGGGCGAACTAGACGGCGCTACGACCGCGGTGGAACCCGAGGTGAAGTTGGAGTTTGAAGTGTACCACCGGAATCATCCGAACCCGCCGCGGGATTGGTTGAGGCCGGACGTGGTGTCCAGAGGCGAGGAAGCCAGCAATTAGAGGCACCAAAAGAGCGCGGAATTGCGTCGGTTTTCAGCCGTATTTTGGAGCGGGGTAGTCCCGAAATCCAGTACTTGGCCAGTACCTGAGTACTGGCTGGGAACTTTCGGGTTTCCATAACCCCTTCTCGCAGAGAAGCGCACCCGTGAGGATTCGAACCTCAAACCTTCTGATCCGTAGTCATTGAGTAATGGGGTTTCTTTTTGTTTCACTCGGTTTCAGTGTGTTTCTTTAGTAACACAAAATCAGAGGCTTGGGAGAGCGTGATGTTTTAATGCGTTGCGATTTGTTTCCAGCTGTACCATAAAAAGTGGCAGCAAAAGTGGCAGCAACTCATGAGCGTATCGCGTCGCAAACTAAACAGAACAGACTCCGGCTATTGGCTCAAAAAAGTGAAGCCAAGGGGTGGCAGCTACATCATTCGCTTCCTAGAGGGGGACCGCCGGATTTGGATGACCTTTCCTGTCTCCACAAAGCAGGTGGCGGCAGACCAGGCGTCCCAGTTCTTCCGGCGCGCTGAGGTGATTGGTTTTGATGCGGCGCTTCGAGAGCAAAGGGGCGAAACCGAAAAGCCATCGACGATCGGGCGACTCATTGAGGCCTACACCGAGTTGGCCGGCTCTTTCATCAAGCCGACATCGCTTGCCGACTACAGTGCAAAGCTCAGGAAAATTGCCGCCGACGTCGCAAAGCTCAAACCAAAGACCAATAAGTACGATCCGAAGGGGGAATGGCGCCGAGAGGTCGATCAGCTGCCCTTGAGCATATTGACGGAGTCGAGCATTCAAACCTGGATCTCGGCGTTTATTAACCCAAAAGGAAAGACTCATGAACAACAGGAGGCGGCCAAACAATCAGCCGTCTCTTTTGTCAGGTCAGCGCGTTCGTTCTGGAGCAGGGACTGGCTCCCAAAACTGTCAAAAGTCCTCACGATGCCACCGAATCCGTGGACAAACCTGGTGCTTCCCGAGCGTTCGCGCCCTGGTTATGAGAGCTCGATCGACGCGAATGCCCTTCTTGCCGCCGCTCTGGAGGAACTGGATGTATCTGACAACGATGCCTGTCGCGCAATTGTGCTTGGGCTGGGTGCCGGCTTGAGGCGAAGCGAGGCCGACATGCTCACATGGGATCAGTTTATCCCGGCCGGAGTGGACGCGAGTGGAGTGCCATCTGGCGCCAAACTCGATATCCGCCCGAAAGAGGAGAGGTCTCTGAAGACAAAGGGATCACGAGGAAGAGTGCCTCTGAGTCCGCCTCTCGGAGCGCTTTTTGAACGCTGGCGGCTGGAGGATGCCAGCCGAAACGGTTTTATAATTAGGGAGTCGGTGACTGCAAAAGGGCGTCCGTATAGAGCTGCGGCCTGGCCTCGGGTGCTGGTCTGGCTGCGCGCACACGGGGTGCGGCAGGAGATGGCTTTTCATGCGTTGCGCAAGGAAGTCGGATCCATCCTCGCGCAGCAGCACGGAATTTACGCAGCCTCAAAGTTTCTGCGACACTCCTCTGTGAACGTGACTCAAGCGGTCTATGTCGAGCCGAGAGGAGAAGAAGCCCCAACATTCGAAATTCGTCCACAGCTCCAGCAAGCAATCTAGCCACTGTAGTTTTGGTTGAGGCAGCGGATGGTCTCCCGGCCGGCGGCGATAAATGACTCCAGTTCTTCAATGCTCATGGCAGAAATGCTAGCAGCTGATTCATTCGGTCTCTCCGTTTGAGCAACAGGACCGATGCCGGCGGCCTCTAAAATCCAGCGAGCCGCCTGAAAACGAACATTGGCCGGAGTCGTTTCCTTCAGCAGGTCCAACAAGGATGCTAGTGCCAACGAAGCACCTTCGCACTGAATCACCCGCTCCTGTTCGAGCTTTATCGCATCCCGCACTTTCTGCGTGTTTAGGAGACGATAGCCCTCAGTCCTCGGATCGCTGTAACCAGCCAGCCTGGCGGCTTTTTGACGGTCCCCGCCGTTGGCCACAAACTCACGCACAAATACCCCCTGGGACTCATTCAGAGCATGCGTCGGCGTGAAGCGGCCAGTGGAGCCGTTGGCGACTCCAAGTCGAGATAATCCGCGAGAGGACATGTCTCCGATGGTAATAAATACAGAGAGACATCTGGAGCTTAAAAAGCGTCTGGAATGACAAACAGCCTGAGGCAGAGAGAGAAATCACCCTTTTTCGTCTTCATCCTGGTCCGCGTAAAGCGCAGGACTAATTGAGCGAGAGCGTAACCGTTCTCGCTCATCAATCACGCTTGCTCGCCCTTGAATATATTCACCTTGGTCTCCATGCACGGCCGCAAATCGTAGTTGGTGGCGCCAATCTTCAAGGACGTCATTGGTCCTTGGTAAATATCCAACCCTCGTCCCAATTGAATGTGCCAGCCGGTGTCGGTCCGAATCTCCCGATCATGGATCTTGGCGTCGAAACGGTAAGTGAAGACCACATCACAGTCCGCCAGGCTTTCTACGAGCGACTTAAATCGTCCCTCTGCTTCCTGCTGCTGGTAATCGTGCTCTGCGGATGTCACGAGCTCAATCGCCTTGATGCTCCCGATCTCAACCGCCAATTCGCACAGGTTTAGAAAATTCCTGATCTGGTATTCCCTTCTGATGTAGGGATCCTCCAACACGATTTTACGGGCACCTTGCAGGTAGGCGCCAAAGATCGAGCGGTACGAATACCCCGTATCTCCGTAATGAATGGTAAAGTGCTTGTTCGTGAGAACCTCCTCCAATGGGGCTGGCACGGTTGTGCTTTCCGCCTGAGCACTGACTGGTGCAACCTCCTGCTCTGAAGCCGACGCACTTTTTGGGGCCGGCTTGCTCTTCATCGCCGCTCCTGATTGCACAGCAGCGTCGCTGGCTTCCGCCGTCTTTGATGGAATGACTCCCTTCGACTCGGGGCAGTGCACTTCAATGAATTCGCCCTTCAGGTTGATGTAACCCAAGTGGATCTCGCCAAACTCGTCGTCCGGCTTGCGCTTGTTGAGCTGTTCTTTTACGCGCCGCCGGCCTTCGATCGCGTACGCCAAATACTCTTCAAACTCCGCATCTGTGCACTTTCCGTCGGGATGGAGCAACTTGATAAAGCCGGCCACGGTCTTGTACACACCCGCCTCGTCCCGTCCTTGGAATCCGGGGCCAAGCTTTGCGCGCTTTTTGATATCGGCAAAGTAGTTGCAGAACTTGAACAAGTGGTGGAACGCCTCCGCCATGTAGTCCGTGATGAACCCATACTCCTTGGTCAGGAGATTGTCAGCGTTCGCCGGGATTTCCCAACCGGGCAGGTAGTGATGAAACCGGTGGATGACCGCAAGGTCGAACTCCTGAGGCAACGGCTTGAAGAGATCATACTTAGTAGAGCGCACTAAATCCGGGATCGAGTCGTCAATGTTCCCGATGAAGGCGAGGCTGGCCGGCGCAATGATCTCAGTCCCCAGGCTGAAACGCCCGTTGGCCATGTAGTCCTTCAGAATCTGGATCGTTCCCTGATCCTTCACCTTGATGCCGGAAACCTCGTCAAATGCGATACTGTCCCAATGGCCGATGATTCCCACTAAGCGACGGGTCTTATTGTAGAAGAGCGTAGCCGTTGTGGTTTGACCGCCGCTAATCAGCGTCGAATAGGGAGAAAACTCTGAAAAAGTGTAAGACTTCCCTGTGCCACGCGGTCCCAGCTCCACAAAATTATAGTTGGCCTCCACCAGCGGCACCAAACGCGCGAGATGATGCATCTGCTGCCTCGGTGTCAGATTGTCCGCTTCCAGCCCCACCGAACGCAATAAAACCGCCTTCCATTCGTCCCTTGTGAATTGATTCCGGTTGTCCACGAAGCTCGCGAAGTCGAACTTCGAAACCTGAATCGGACGCAGGTCTTCCACGAAAAAGGTGTGCGCATCGTCACCTTCTTCCGGGGTGTAGTTGTATCCCACTTGGACTTCACACCACAGACCGCTTTCCAGCAGTCGCCGATTTTCACGGTAGTGCGTGTCCTTGATCGCGATCCTCTTGCTCCCGAAATTCTCCATTTCCGCCCAATGCCGCTTTTCGGCTTCGTGATGCCTAACCCGGACTTTGTCGATAAACTTGTGACTGCCCCTTTGCTCCACCATGGACTGTGCGGCATTGGATTCATTGGGGCGCACGAAGTTCCCCTGCAGCGTTTCAAAAACAGCAGCCAAACCGGATTCAATCTCGTCCGCATCGTCTGTTGCGCAATAGCGGGCCAGGAGAAACTCCAACACGAAGGTTGGCGCGTTGGTGCCTTTCTTCACCCGCTGAACGAGGTCCTTCCTGACTACTCGGCCGGGGAAAAGTCTGTTGAGTTTGTCATTGAGCGCATTCATTCGGATTTAGCGGTAGAAGTTTGTTTTCAGTTTAACACTCGCATACTGCGCACCAGTGGCGGGGTCTGCCGCGATCACTGTCAAATTC
>CAMDSZ010000078.1 GCA_945906945.1 Akkermansia muciniphila | reverse complement strand
CTGATTTGAACGCGCTTCTAGATGAGGCGCAGGGAGAGGCCGAGCGAGCATATGGGAATGCTGCGGTTTTCTTGGAAAAATACATTCCCCGCGCCAAGCACATTGAGGTTCAGATTCTCGGGGATTCGCATGGGAACGTGCTTCATCTTCATGAGCGCGACTGCTCGGTGCAGCGGCGTCATCAAAAAGTGATAGAAATCGCGCCTTCCGTTGACCTCGATGAAAGGGTGCGTCGCGAGCTTTGTGAGGCGTCTTTACGAATTGCCAAGGAGATCGGGTACAACAACGCGGGCACCATCGAGTATCTCTATGACATCGATAAGAAAGACTGGTTCTTCATTGAAATGAATCCGCGGATTCAGGTCGAACACACCGTGACCGAGCAAATCACCGGCATCGACTTGGTACGTTCGCAGATCCTCATCGCCCAAGGAGCCGCGCTGCACGGGCCTGAGTTGAACTTGCCACAGCAGGACAGCATACCGCGCAATGGGTTCGCCGTGCAGTGCCGCGTCACCACCGAAGATCCCGAGAAGCAGTTCACCCCCAATTACGGTAAGATCATCACATACCGAAGTGCCGGCGGGTTCGGGATCCGGCTCGATGCGGGAATGGGAGACACTGGAGCGGTGATCACACCTTTTTATGACTCATTGCTTGTGAAGATCACGGCGTCCGGAGCGACATTCTCAATGGCGCTAGAGCGGATGGACCGTGCGCTTCGTGAAATGCGGATTCGTGGGGTGAAGACAAACATTCCGTTTCTGGAAAACGTGATTCACTCAAAAAATTTCCGTGCCGGTGATGCGACAACGACGATGATCGATACGTCGCCCGAGCTTTTCACCTTCAAGGCTCGGCGCGATCGAGCGACCAAACTGCTGGCGTTTCTGGGTAACGTGATTGTCAACGGCAACCCACATGCAAAGGGGCACCGTCCAATCACCACGCTGCAGCCTGCGCCTCTGCCGACTTTCGACAGGAAGCAGACTCCTCTGCCCGGAACGCGTGATTTGCTTCTCAAACTCGGCGCGAAAGGCTTTGCCGATTGGACTCGGAAACAAAAGCGCTTGTTGATCACTGATACAACATTTCGCGATGCACACCAGTCATTGATGGCCACGCGGGTGCGCACCTACGATATGGCTGCGATTGCGCCGATCGTCGCGAGACGTACCCACGAACTGTTCTCATTGGAAATGTGGGGAGGGGCCACGTTTGACACCTCGATGCGCTTTCTGAACGAAGACCCCTGGTCGCGCCTGCGTTTACTGCGCGAGAAAGTGCCGAATATCTGTTTCCAGATGCTGCTTCGTGGCGCAAATGCCGTTGGTTACACAAGCTATCCGGCCAAGGTGGTGGCCGGTTTTATCAAGCACGCCGCTGAAAGCGGGATCGATATTTTCAGGGTCTTTGATTCGCTTAACGACCTTTCCAATATGAAGGCCGCGATGGAGGCGGTTCAAAACACGCACGGCATCTGTGAGGGGGCTCTTTGCTACACGGGCGACATTCTTGATCCAAAGCGGACGAAGTATTCGCTCAAGTATTACGTCAATCTGGCGAAAGAACTGGAGCGCATGGGAGCGCATTTCATCGCGATCAAAGACATGGCGGGTCTATGTCGCCCGTACGCCGCGCAGGCTCTTGTGAAGGCGCTGCGAGATTCGGTGGGTTTGCCCATCCATTTTCACACGCATGACACGTCTGGGATCAATGCAGCGTCTGTCCTGCGTGCAAGCGATGCAGGCGTAGATGTTGTGGACTTGGCGATCGCTTCAATGAGCGGGTCTACCTCTCAGCCTAATATGAACTCGGTAGTCGCCGCCTTGCAGCACACGCCGCGGGATACTGGGGTGAACCTTGATGTGCTTAACGAGTTTTCGGATTACTGGGAGAAGGTTCGCGAGTTTTATGCTCCTTTTGATACCGCACCGAAAACTGGATCAGCCGAGGTTTACTTGCATGAAATGCCGGGCGGCCAGTTTACTAATCTCAAGGAACAAGCTGCTTCGATGGGGTTGGGTGGGCGCTGGCCGGAAATCGCTCGCACTTATGCTGAGGTCAACGAGCTCTTCGGTGATATCGTGAAGGTAACGCCTTCCTCGAAAGTGGTGGGCGACATGGCGCTGTTTTTGTTCACGCGCGGCATCCGCCCCGCTGATGTTGTGAACCTGCCTCCTGGCACGCCCTTTCCAGAGTCCGTGCGGGACATGCTCTCCGGCGGTTTGGGCGAACCTATGGGTGGTTGGCCTCGCGCTGTTGTTAGGGCGGTTTTGGGATCCACAAAGCTCAAGCAGCAGAGGCCTGCGCCAGTTGACCTCAAGAGTACTCGCGATGAGGTGGCGGAAAAAACGGGTCGTCCAGCGTGTGAGGACGATTTGTATTCCCATTTGATGTACCCGCAGGTGTTCGCTGACTTTGCCAAGTTCCAGCGCGAATACTCCGATGCGAGCGTTCTTCCGACCCCGTCTTTTTTCTACGGTCTGAAGGTGGGGGAGGAAATCCAAGTGCCGATTGAGGAAGGAAAAGTGCTCTTCATTAAACTCATCAACGTACATGCCCCGGACAAGGACGGGCGTTGCGTGATTTCGTATGAGCTTAACGGGATGCCGCGCGAAACAGTTGTGGTCGACAAGTCAATCGCACCAAAAGCAAAGGCACGTCTGAAGGCCCACGCGTCGGATCCACTGCACGTGGGGGCGCCTATTCCAGGCATGGTTACTGCGCTAAATGTGACCGTTGGCAGCCGAGTAGCCGCAGGTGAAAAGATTGCTACTCTTGAGGCAATGAAAATGCAGACAACTCTCTATGCGCATGCAGATGGAGTTGTCGATCAGATGCTCGCTGAGGTTGGGGATGCCGTCGAGTCGGGTGATTTGCTGGTTAAACTTCGCAAATAACAGAAGGAACCCGCGGCCTCGAGTAGGTCATTTTGGTGTTAGGACCGGCACCCGTAGCATTTGAGCGTCGATGTGCGTGTAGTGGTTCCATCCGCTCTCGGTGTGAGCCGGAGTATACCAGGCTCTGACGCCTTGAATGATTGTATTTTGTCGCGCCCAGTGTCCGGGAGATCCGGGCCGGGGCGGGATCCAAACCGAGCCTGACACCCATTGTGAGGAGGGAGCGTAGGTTGTCTGCGCTGGGACAAATCTGGAGTAGGGTTCTGCCCAGGATTCCAATTTCCGAACGTGCACTGCGTCTGCGCCGCATTTGCGCGCATTGTGAACGGCGCTTTCGATTGCGAACTTTTCACCGCGCTCGGTGGTGAATCGGAAGATGCCGATATTCGTGGATTTTGTCGGCCGCGAATCGAGGAGAGGAATTTGAAATTCCTGCGGCTTCGGGGGGTAATGCGTCAATGTCTCTGAGCGGAAATATACTTCGGTGTCGCGCAGCGCCGCCCTGTGTAAGGCGGCGCAACTCGAAAGCAGTGCTGCCGCGAAAGGAATTCCGCAGCGCGCAAGCCTAGAAAGAGTCCGTGACTTGCTTGCAGGTTTCATCGTGAAATCAAACTGGTTGTTGGCGCGCCCTCCTTAGACAGCGTGTTTTGGGGCACGGACTGTCGCCTCTTCTAATTCGCGCACCCTTGTATCTACCATCCGTCCGGCGATCTCGTTTACCATCTGCTCAAGGAGTAAGCGCAAATGGCTGCCGCGCCGGAAATCTGCCGGTGCAATGTGCTTTACGCGGTCGGCATGCGTGCAGAGTTGGTAGCACTTACGGAACGACGCAAGAGAGGTGTCGTCCGGATTGTAAACCGCAATCGCGTGTCCCCCGTTTTGACGCACTACAGTGAAACATGGAACGTCGGTTGGGCCGTCTCCAATGTAGATCATGTTTTGAAAAGGCACAGGCCGCACACTGGGGGGCATGTGATCGTTTACATCCTGAGTCATTGAGAGCAGGCCTTTGTTGATGCGAAACAGATACTGCGTTTTCTGGGTATGAGAAATCACCCGTTTTGGAAAGGTGATGCACCCTTGCTGATCCTCCGCGAATTCACACCCGAAGATGCCTTGAACATACGGGGCGAGTCGGCTTCCTTCGATGAGGACCTTTAATCCGCTGGAGATGATGTAGTGCTCAACACGAATGCCCTGCGCCTCGTACTGGCTTCCCAGGAGGCCTTTTGCGAACTCCTCGAACATGTCTGGCAGGCCCGGATAAAATCTGAGGCTTCCACCCAGCTCCCTGAGGCGCGCGTTGGTGGGTCTGTCCATGCCTAAACAGTCTAGGAGGACTTTCATGTAGGCTAGTTCGTTGTCGTAACCCTGCTCGCGAACCAATTCCTGCGCCTTCCGCCAGAAAGCCCGGGAATCAATTCCAAACGCTGGGAAAAGCACCTCTTCCTGCATGTAATTGGGACTCAGTGTCTGGTCGTAGTCGTAAACGATCGCGATAGTGTTTTGTGGAACGGACATAGGCTCAGTGACTGTGAAGGGCACTCTAATGGTGTGAGTGCTCAAAAGCGACCAAACTCCGAGGGCTCGCTAGGCTCAGAGCAGATTTTCAAGGGCGGTCTTCAGTTCGGGGTGTTCGAACGGGAAGCCATGGTTGCAGGCCTCTGCGGGGAGCACTTTTTTGCTGTCGAGTAGTTCGTGCGAAAAGTCGCCCAGCAAACGGAGAGCGATCGCCGGCGCAGCAAAAAAAGCGGGCCGCCTGAGCCGGGCCGCCAGCGTTTTGGTAAACTCGAGGTTGCGTGCTGGCCACGGCGCTGTGCCGTTGACTGGTCCGCTGATTTCAAGGTTTTCCGTTGTGAACAAGAAAAGACGGGCAAGGTCGTTGAGGTGAATCCATGACATCCATTGCATGCCCGACCCAAGCCGCCCGCCTAAACCCATTTTGAAGATTGGCGACATAACCCGAAGAGCTCCACCCTCCTTAGCGAGAGCGATTCCTGTGCGAAGCTGTACCACCCGGCATCGAGTCACCCGGAGTGACTCTGCTTCCCATGCCAGCGTTGTTTCGGAGAGAAATCCCGTGCCCGGCGGGCTGGTCTCGGTGAGCTCGGTGTCGCCCGAGTCGCCATAAAACCCGATTGCCGACCCGCACACCAACACCTCTGGGCAGTGGGGCATCGCCTGAATTGCCGCCGCAACGGCACGCGTTCCAAGAACGCGGCTCTGCGTGATGCGCCTCTTTTTGGCCGGGGTCCAAAGTCCGATCACGCTTTCACCCGCCAGATGGATCACGGCGTTGCATCCGGACAGGTCGGGGGGGGTCAGCCCATCAAAAGCGCGCATTGTGCAGCCGGGCAGGGGGCGCGATGGGCTGCGGGAGAACGCGATCACTTCATGACCCCGTCGGAGCGCTAAATCGGTGATTTTGCGGCCGATGAGCCCGCTTGCGCCGGTAATCCCGATATTCATTCTAAAAGTGTAAGCCGTTGAATGCCGGATATCAAAGCGCGAACTGCACGGATGGATGGAGCCTTGAGCTCAGCGGATTGATTAGCCCCGAAATAGCTTTGAAGCGCAAGTTTGGGGCTGGTTTGCTAGGTATTCTTGCCTCAGCATTTTCCAGCATTGTTAGTTTCGGTTTGACGCTGCTCTGTAGATCAAGCAACCTCCGCCCCCTTTCGCATGCTTCACACTATATCGGTTTTAGTCGAAAATAAGTTTGGTGTTCTGACCCGCATCGCTGGGATGTTCAGCGGGCGCGGATTTAATATCGACACCTTGAACGTCGGGCCGACTCTGGATCCGTCCACATCCCGCATGACTATTACCGTCCGCGGTGATGATACTGTGCTCGAACAAGTCACAAAGCAGCTACGCAAGCTCATTGACGTGATCGAAGTGCAGGACTTCATGGAGGGTGAGTCAGTCGACCGGGAATTGGTTTTGATGCGAGTCGCCGTTGATCCAAACACACGAAGCGAAGTAATGCAGGTATGCGACATTTTCCGCGCGAAGATCATCGACGTGCAGCGCAAGAATCTGTCGATCGAAATCACCGGCAACGAAAGCAAGATCAGTAAGTTCATTGCTCTAATGTCCCAGTTCGGAATTACGGACCTGACCCGCACAGGGCGGATCGCGCTTGCTCGAAAAGCCGACTAGGATATTCCTGACTTGAGGGCCCTGTTAATGCCTAGTGTTGCGGAGCAGGGAGCGCCTTTTGCTGTTTGCCTTGAGTCAATTTTAAGCACCTAAAGGGCCTTCTGGTGGCCTGCTAAGACAAGTCCACGAGTCCCTCGTTTTTCTCTTTCGCTTCTGTCCGGCTAGTCTCTTGAATGCTAACCTTTGTTGAAAAGCTGGGCCGTAACCGAACTAAACTTTCCTTCAAACCCCAAACCAACATCTAAATCATGGCAGTTAAAATCTACACCGACAAAGACGCTGATCTAAAACTTTTCAAAGGCAAAACCTGCGCTGTTCTGGGATTTGGTTCCCAAGGCCACGCGCATGCTTTAAATTTGAAGGAATCAGGCGTCAAAGTGATTATCGGGCTTTATCCCGAGAGCAAGTCCCGCAAGGTTGCCAAAGAAAAGGGGTTTGAGGTATTCGACACAGGCGAAGCCGTTCGTCGCGCTGATGTGATCTTTGTAGCGTTGCCCGACACGAAGCAGGCAGCGGCTTATAAGAAGGACATCGCGCCCAACCTCACCAAGGGCAAGACGCTCTTGTTTAGCCACGGGTTCTCGATTCATTACAAGACTGTGGTCCCGCCGAAGGACGTGGATGTGATTCTGGTGGCGCCAAAGGGCCCAGGTCACATCGTCCGCCGTCAGTATACCGAAGGAAAAGGGGTGCCGAGTTTGATCGCGATTTACCAAAACCCAAGCAAGCAGGCCAAGAAGATCGCGCTTGCATGGGCGAAGGGCATCGGCGGCACTCGAGCCGGAGTGCTCGAGACCAGCTTCAAGGAAGAGACTGAAACCGACCTCTTTGGCGAGCAGGCTGTCCTCTGTGGTGGAACTTCTGCGCTTGTCATGGCGGGGTTTGAAACCCTGGTGGAAGCCGGTTATTCGCCTGAGATGGCCTACTTCGAGTGTTTGCACGAGCTGAAGCTTATCGTCGACTTGATGAACGAAGCTGGCATCGCGGGTATGCGTTTTTCGATCTCTGAAACCGCCAAGTGGGGCGATGTTACGGTTGGTCCTAAGATCGTAGACGCCGGCACTAAGAAGCGCATGAAAGCGGTTTTGAAGGACATCCAAACTGGCAAGTTTGCCAAGGGCTGGGTGCGGGAATACGAGGGCGGGTACAAGCGTTACAAGGCTCTTCTTGCAAAGGGTGAGAAGCATCCCATCGAGAAGACCGGCGCAAAGCTGCGCGCGCTAATGCCTTGGCTGGCGAAGCGTAATCTCAAGGGAGCACAGGCTTCTTACGCCTAGTAGCAACTTGGGTTGATTTAAAAAAACGCGGGACCGGAAATGGTCCCGCGTTTTTTATTTTCTCCTGACGCTTCAACGCCGGAGTAAACACGGTGCAGTTGAATTGTCGCGGACACCCGTCTATGAATGAAGCGTGCAAAATCCGATTCATGCCGAGAATCAGTCCTACGCCGCCCCTTCACGATCGCCTTTAGCGGCCAGGTTTCTTCCCCCAGAATTGCGTTCCATTTATAGCCAGGTCGTTGATGGTGGGAGGATTGATGAGTCTCAGGCTCTGGAGCTCATGCATCATGAGGACCTCAATGCGATTGGAACGATCGCAAATGTTGTGCGAGAGCGAATCAATGGGAACGTGGCGACTTACATCCGGAATTTGTACGTTAATTATTCGAATATTTGCGTTCTCTCGTGCCAGTTTTGCGCATTTGGGGCGCGCAAACGTGATGCACATGCGTTTGAGTTTTCTCATGACGACATTGTCGCGAAAGTGCGAGTTGGATTGCAGGGGGGCATCACCGAGGTGCACATGGTCGGAGGTCTGCATCCTACGCTCACCTCAGAATGGTATGTTCAGTTGATCCAGAAGCTTCGTGAACTGGACGGGAATCTTTTTATCAAGGCGTTTACCGCGATTGAAATTCGGCATCTAGCCGAACGCATTTTCAAAAAAAGTATCCAAGAAACACTACAGATTTTTAAGGATGCGGGTCTGGGTGCGCTCACTGGCGGCGGAGCCGAGATCTTTGACGCCGGAGTGCGCGATCAAATTTGTCGAGGCAAGGAAACTGCGCAGGAGTGGCTTGAGGTGCACAGAATCTGGCATCAGATGGGTATGCGCAGCACTGCGACAATGTTGTTCGGGCATGTAGAGACTCTCGAGCAGCGAGTCGAACATATGAGTCAGCTGCGGATTCTCCAGGATGAAACACGCGGCTTTACTGCGTTTATCCCTTTCGCATTTGTGCCTGAAACAACGGATATGGCGCATATCCAGCCCACCACTGCGGCGGATGAATTACGTACTCTGGCGGTGAGCCGGATTTACTTGGATAACTTCGAGCATATCACAGCGTACTGGATAAGCTTCGGACTCCCTTTAGCCTCGGTCGCGCTCAATTATGGAGTGGATGACTTGCACGGCACGATCATGGAGGAAAAGATTTTTCATATGGCGGGAGCTAAGACTCCAGTGGCTCAGACTCAAAAAGCGTTTGAGAAAGCCATACGCGAGGCCGGCCGCGACCCCGTGCCGCGTGACACGTGGTATCGCCGGTTACACCAGACTACGGCGGCGTGAAAAAGGAAAACGCATTGAGTGGGCTGAGGATCGGCTGTGTGCGTTACCTCAACAGTCGTCCGCTGATTGAAGGGCTCTCCGAAGTCCGGCTTGAGCATCCAAGCATCCTTGCATCAGCGCTTCGGGCAGGTGAGTTAGATGCTGCGCTCGTGCCCGTATTTGAAGTTCTGCGTGCGCCGAAAGGCTTTTACCGGTTGGTGGACGGTGTTGGAATTTGTAGTGACGGGCCGGTGTACAGCGTCTTCGTCGCGCATGAAGCGGAGGTGGGCGAACTGGATGAGATTGTCGCAGATCCAGCCTCACTGACTTCGGTCCACTTGTTACAGATACTTGGGCGTAAGGTGTGCGGCAGGATTTTTAGGATTGTCGCAGAGAAGGACGCAAGCGAGGCACAGCTCAGGGCCGCGCGGTTGTTGATCGGAAACCAAGCGATCCGGTATCGGCTCGAAAGCGAGAGTCGCAGGCCCGCCGCACAGTTTTGGGATTTGGGTGAGGCTTGGTCGCGGTGGACCGGATTACCTTTTGTCTATGCAGTATGGGTGCTGCGGGGCGGGATAGATTTGGAGGTGTCGCACGCGGCCGCTGACGAGTTCCGCGCCGCAGCGGGTATTGGTGTTGGGCGCAGGGATCAGATTGCAAATCAGAGCAGTGAGTTCTCAAGTGAGTTTGCAGCTCGGTATCTTAGCGAGAACATCCGCTTCCATATCGGGGGAGCACAAAAGCGAGGCCTCGCTTTTTTTGAAGCAGAGCTAGCATCTGCTGGTTTTGTGCCTAATCGGGATGCAGAACTGGAATGGATTTAACTAAGTCTAATCGAAACGGATCACCGGACTTTGATGGTAGTGCAGTGTCAGAGACCACTTGATGAGATCTGCCTGCTGACCTTGGTGAATGAGAATCGGTTTCGCAAACCACCCAACGTTAATCTAGAAAGCATTGTAGTGCACGCTGACTGTCCGGTAGACGTTTTTGGGATCAGTGGCGGCGAAAAAGATCAGCTGCAAGCTGGCGGCTCCCACACTCCAACGGTAGCCGGCGATGGTTTGGGTCACGCCGATTGTACCGACTTGCTCGGTTTTGCGGGCAATCTGTTCGCCCTGTCCGAAGTTTTCGGAAATGCGGCGTCGAAGGTCCGCCATCACTGAATTGTACTTATCCTCCGGCCAACCTTCGGATCGGTACTGAAGCTCCGCTCCAACGAGCGCACCCTGCTTGCAGTAGAAAATAGTTTTATTCAGACCGTCCTGTGGTAGGCCTTCGACTTCGATCGCCTCCTTGTTTCCACGCACCATTTTTCGAGCCGTGACTTTTCCACCGGCAGCGACGACAAGACGCTCGAGCCGATCAGAAGTTTCGCCCCAGGTCAGGTTGAATGGCGGTCGTATTTCAGACCGCACCTCTTCCGCAACGAGTGGACGCAGACCGCTATTTAATCCAAGGAGGCAAATCGAGATGGCGCAAGCCCGATGCGCGAGGGACACGTGGATCGTCTGCTGGAAGCTACGGATCACGCTTTTTTCGCTGTGCTGCTGATTGCCAAATCCCGTAGTAGCCGCGGCTCAACCTCCACTGGGGACTGTGTCATTAAATCGACCCCGCGGTTATTTTTGGGAAATGCGATGACCTCCCGAATGCTTTCTGCGCCGCACAAAAGCATCACGAGGCGATCAAGCCCCAATGCGATGCCTCCGTGGGGTGGAGCACCGAAGCTGAATGCCTTCAGAAGGTGTCCGAACTTGATTTGTTGCTCTTCTGGCCCGACTCCTAAGATTCCGAACAGCTTTGATTGTAGATCCCTTTCGTGGATTCGTATGGATCCGCCACCGAGCTCTACCCCGTTGAGCACCACGTCGTACGCAACGGCGCGTATTTTTCCGTAGTCTCCAGATTCCATCAGATGCAAATCTTCTGTCCGTGGGCGGGTAAATGGGTGATGTACGGCAGCCCAGTGGTTGTCCTCGGGGCTGAACTGCAGGAGGGGGAAATCCACAACCCAAAGAAATTTTAGCGCGGAGGAGTCCTCTATGAGCTTAAGCAGCTCGGCTGCGCGCAAGCGAACCCGACCAAGAACCTCGCTCGCCGGCTGCCATTGATCGGCACCAAAAAACAGAACGTCGCCCTCATGAAACTCCATGATCTCGGCTAGGGCTTTCTTTTCAGCATCTGTGAAAAATTTGACGATTGGGGATTCCCATTCACCATCCTTGAAGCGGATATACGCCAACCCTTTGGCTCCAAGCTCAGTCTTGACCCACTCCTCCCATTTCTTGAGCTGTTCTTTGGAGATATGCTCTGCTGCACCCTTTGCGTTGATGGCTTTGATAACACCTCCACCATCGAGGACGCTTCGGAACACTTTAAATTGTGTATCCTTAAAAACCTCCGTTAGTGATTTGAGCTCCATTCCAAAGCGAAGGTCCGGTTTGTCAGAGCCAAAGCGGTCCATCGCGTCCGCGTAGGTCATCCTTGGAAATGGCGTGGGGATTTCCACCCCCCGTGTTTCCTTGAAAACCCGAAACAACAGTCCCTCGATCAGAGATTGGAGTTCCGACTCAGTGACGAAGGATGCTTCGACGTCTATCTGTGTGAATTCAGGTTGACGGTCTGCTCGCAGGTCTTCGTCTCGGAAGCAGCGCGCAATCTGGAAATATTTTTCCAAACCGGCAACCTGCAGGAGTTGTTTGTACTGTTGAGGAGCTTGTGGGAGTGCGTAAAAACTTCCGGGATTTAGTCTGGAGGGGACGAGGAAATCTCTCGCGCCTTCTGGGGTTGGGTTTGATAAAATCGGGGTCTCGATCTCCAAAAACCCTTTTTCATCAAGGTAGTCACGGGTAGCCTTGGTCACACGATGACGTGTTTTCAGGTTCTGCGCCATTTCGCTTCTCCTTAGGTCAAGGTAGCGGTAGTTCAAGCGCAGATCTTCATTCGCAAGTTTCGAGTCCAAAGGGAATGGCGGGACATCGGATTTATTTAGAATCGTCAACTCGCATGCAATGACCTCAATGTCTCCGGTTGCGAGCTTGCTGTTTTCGGTGCCGTTGAGCCTGGGAGAAACTTTTCCTGTAATCTGGATGACGTCTTCTCCGCGCAATCCGTGGGCCGCCTCAGATACCTGCGGGTGCTCCTCCGGACGAAAGACAACCTGGGTGAGACCATCTCTGTCTCGCAGATCAATGAATATCACGCCGCCGTGATCGCGCCTCGAGTTTACCCAGCCTGCCAATGTGACTGACTGACCGGAGTGTTCTTTGCGCAGGCTGTTACAGGAGGTGGATCGATACATAAAGAGGGGAGAGGATAGGCGGTTATTCGGGCATTTCCAGCGCGGAGTCGCCGTTCCTCCGGGTAGGTTCACTCTGCGGTGCGAAAAATTCCACTCGGCTCGATGCTTTGCATTACAGGGCGGTTGGCGAGGGTTCGGCTTTTTGAAGAAGAAGCTCGGCCGTTTTGCGTGTTGCTCCCTGATGATCTTTAACAGCCTTAGCGGCATTCTGGGCGACTCTGCTGCAGCGACCCGCATCGCTAAGCAGATCGTCCACGGCATTCAAAAGAGCGACCTCGTCGGCCACTTGAAGAGCCCCATCCGAGCGAAGCAGCTGTTCGACCACCGTCTGAAAGTTTTCCATGTGAGGGCCGAAGATCACCGGCTTGCCCGTTAGAGCGGGTTCCACAGGGTTTTGGCCACCAATCCCAGTGAGGCTTTTGCCAACAAAAATGACGGTTCCCAGGGCGTACCAGTCGCGGAGTTCTCCAGTCGTGTCTACGATCAGGATATCAGCGGAGGCAGCCTCGGTGCTCGCGCCGATCTGGCTGCGGCGAACGATTTGAAATCCGAGTGGCTTGAGTTCCATAATCAACCCGGCCACTCGCTCAATATGTCGTGGCACTAAAATAAGCCGCAGGTTTCTATGTCGGCTTCTCCACTGGGGGAGTAGCTTCGCTAGGATTAGTTCCTCGCCCTCATGGGTGCTGCCTGCGATCAAAAGCGGCATCTCGGGCGGGATCCCCACATTTGAAAGCAGGTGTCGGAGCTCACTTGTGCGTGAGTTTTCGGATGTGGTTAACTGATCAAACTTGATGTTTCCTGTAATGTGCAGTTTTGAACGTGGGATCCCAATCTGGGTCCATTTGTCTGCCGCTTCCGCGTCGGGCACGCCGATCCAATCGAGGAGCGAAAACAGGGGGCACACCCAACGCCTGAAACGGTGAAATCTCGCCGCTGATCTCGGTGAAAGTCTGGCGTTTGCTAATGCGATTGGGATTCCAAGTTCGACGCACTTTGTCAGTAGATTCGGCCAGACATCTCCCTCAATTAAAACTACCCGCCGGGGGGCTAACAGCTCCAGCGTTCGTCTAATTGCCCCGCGGCTGTCGACGGGATTGTAAATGGGAATTAGCCAATCCTTGGAAGCGTCTTTCGCAATCGCGAATCCCGTCGAAGTGGTTGTTGAAAGAACAATCCGGATATCCGGCTCAAGGAATCGAAGTGAGTGCGCAAGTTTCAATGCAACCAAGGTTTCACCAACGCTGATGGAATGGATCCATGTCCACCCTCCTACAGACAAGGTTTCTTGATCGGTCGCACTAAACCACCCCAGCCGCTGTGCAAAGTTTTCGCGGTATCCTCCGCGTCTGCGCATTCGCAAAAAGAACCCCGGCAGCAAGGCGGCTGCCACAAA
>CAMDSZ010000077.1 GCA_945906945.1 Akkermansia muciniphila | reverse complement strand
GGAACCGACGGGCGTCCTAGGCAGCTACACGTAAGGGAGTCCTTGGAGAGCATTGATTTTTCGGACCACGAACCGAAACTGATCGTGGCGCGCGGTTCGCGTTTAGTCGAAGACCCGCTGTTTGTGGTGGATTGTTTGGAAATCCCCGAGGCGCGCGCCGTCTCGCTGCAGGATGCAGGCCTTGTAATTGTTCTGGAAGGAAAAGTTCGCTGCGGCGAGCGAGTGTTTCCAAAAGGGGCGAGTTTCTGGGTGCCCGCAGAGGCGCCGCTCGAAATTGAAGGATTGGGACTGGGAAGTCGGGTGCTGTTTACGAGTTTCGGCAGATCACTTTGATCCGGTGAACCATTCGGCATGGGCCTTGTGCTCTTGGAAATTGGCGACGTAGCGGGCGGCGAGCTCTGGGCTCTTGATGATTAGCAGGTTTTCGGCGTTACTCTCCTCTCCCGCTTTGGTGAAGTTGAACGAGCCGGTGATCACGGTTAAGCCATCGATGATGATGATTTTATTGTGCGCGATGGCGTGCTTGCCATCAATCCAAGTGGGCACCCTGGCGTTTTTTAGAAAAGTAGCTTCAGAGTAGTTTGCGGTTTTGTTGGATTTATCGAGGACGGCCTCGACCCGGATGCCGCTTCGGAACGCCTCCACTAGGGCGCCGGCAATGGGCGCGGAGGTGAAGGAATATGCCTGCACGAGGATGAACTGTTTTGCGCCGCGGATCTCCTCGAGGATCGCGGCGGTGCACCCGCCTTTGGGCGAGAAGTATGCGTGGATCTGGTCCGGCGAGACTTGGATCGGAGCGGTCCCTCCGGGTTTGCCCGTGCTCGGTTCGGCGAGGCAGGGGAGGAGGTTGGCGGCGATGCACAGGAGGATGCGCAGCCCGGCTGCGGGGGTGGATTTCATGTTGGGCGGCTAGTTTTTGAGAGGTAAAAAGTTTGGCATGCGTGCTGCCTCGACAAGGATATAGACCCAACGGAATAGACTATCAGAAAGGATTTTTATTAAGTGAGTATTTAAGTAAAGTGGTCTGGTACTTATGAACTTCACCCCTCCCTCCGTTTCCAGAGTGCACCAGTTCTCGCGGTTGTCGTTAGTCTCTGTGGCGGTTCTCGCGCTAAGCGCTTGCGGGGCGTTGTGGGGCAAACCGGCAGACGCGAAAAGCGCCAATGCAAAGGCAACAGACGCCAAGGGGGCCGTCAAAACAACCGCTGCACCTTGGAACGCTGCGATTCTGCAGGCGATCCGTTTGTTTCCCGAGGGAGGCGGCTATTCGACGGGCAAGGATGCTTTTGATGCCCTCCGAGAGGCGGTGCACTGGGAGGATGACCGGCCGGCGTTGCGGCCTAAATCCGCAAAACCGAGCTTCTGTTCGGGAGGAACTTACGTTGCTTTTCTGGTGATGTTGGCGCAGCAGCAGTTTGATGGAAAACTTTCCCTTACGCCCGATGTGTGGCGGTTGTTGATGGTGGACAATCAGCGTGATGGGGAGGGGGTGTGGGGGCGGTGGAATGCAAACGGGCCGGGAACAGCCCGTTTGTTTTTTGAAACGGGAGCGGGGCGTAATTTTACCGACTGGTCGCAGGCTCAACCGGGCGACTTCCTGAAGGTGTTTTGGAACGAAGTGATAGGGGCGCAGGAGAGCGGTCATTCCGTGATTTTCATGGGAACCGAGACGAAGGACTCGGAGGAAATGGTCACCTTTTGGAGCAGTAACCAGCCTGACGGGTACGGGGTCAAGTCGGTGCCGCGAAGCAAGATTAAGCGGGCTATTTTCTCGCGTCTTGAAACCCCAAACAAGCTTTCGACGGTCTCAAAAATGCCGGGGCAGGACGACTTTCTCACCTCCCTGCAGCAGACGGTTGTGACTCCGGAGGCCGCAGCGAAAATGGTTGGGATCAAGGAATGGTGAGGCGTGCCGGTGTCTTTAGGCGTTGAATTTCCGGAGCGTCAGTCCTGAAAACTGAGAATCAGCATGCTTGGAGCAGGGGACGGTTTGCGCTGGCGGGCTTTGGGTGGCAAACAGCCATTTTTTAATCGCGGGGGGAGTTATCTATGCTACCGTCCCCAACCCGCGCTTTTGATTTATGCTTGCCGAGCGACGGGGTGCAGTTAGCAAAATTCAAGTTTAACGTTTAAATAACTTCCACCTAGTGGCTTAAATTAAATGAGTGACCTGCGGGTGGGAGTGCCTTAACAATTTTAACAATGATGCGTTCACGGCAAAACAACACGAAGGGCCGGCCAAGGTCGGCGTGCCGCCCTCGCTGGCGGCACAAGGTTTGCGGCGCAAGTCCAGCCGCGGGGGCGCTTCTCGGGTAAGGCCCAAGCCCCTTCAGGCCCAAATGGAACCGTGGATCTACTAACAGGCTGTCGTTCATGCTCCCCTATCACTCGGCTCTAAGAGCTTTCGTAATCACTGCAACCCATCACAAGAGGCCGGTCCCTCCTGATGCGGCTCAGCTTTGCAATGAGGCGGACCCCGAGGAGTCGCTGATAAAGCTTTTTGGTTCAGTCGACTTGGAGGCCAAGATTGTGCCCAAGTGCACGATCGGCAAGCTTGGCAAACTGGGTTCGGCCTTTCCCTTTCTTGCGCGGAAGAAGTCGGGCACTTGGTTCATCGTCGTGGGGCTCTCGGGTGCCCAGATCGATGGTCAGAAGGCGTTCATCCTCGACATCGAAAACGAGGCGGCAGGCGTTGTCGAAATCTCTCTCCCCCAACTCGTGGAGATCTGGGACTCCTACATCATGCTGGTCGGGCCGAAGAAGCCCCCCCAGGCGGAGCCGCCCTTTGGCTTTCAATGGTTCATTTCGGAGATCCTCAAGTACAAGTCGTATTTCAGGGATATCGCGATCGCCTCGCTAGTGGGGAGCATGCTCACCTTCGTGACGCCGCTTCTGTTCAATGTGATGATCGACCGGGTCATCCCGCACCGCACTTACAACAGCTTGTATGTAATCATCACCGTCTTCGTGCTGACCGCGCTGTTCGAAGGGCTCTTCGGTTACCTGAGATCAAATCTGACTTTGATGACGACCAACCGCATCGATGCGGCTCTTTCCTCGAAGGTGTTCGAGAAGCTGCTCGCGTTGCCGATGTCGTTTTTCGAGCGAATGCCTGCGGGCGTAGTATTCAGGAATCTCCAGCAAACTTCCCAAGTCCGCCAGTTCCTGACGGGGCGCTTGTTCCAGCTTTGCATGGACTCGATTTCGCTGCCCTTTTTGATTGGGCTCCTTTGCACCTATAGCATGGAACTGGCGATGATGGTTCTGGCGTTCACTGTGACCATCGCGTTGGTGATCGCGGGAATGCTCCCGGTTTACCAGGCGCGTCTGAGTGAGTTGTACGGCGCGGAGGGCACCCGCCAGGCGCATTCCATCGAGACGATTCACGGGATCCGCACCGTCAAATCTTTGTGCTTGGAACAGACGAAGAAGGAGATGTGGGACGAGAAGGTGGTCACCTCGGTTCGCAAGGCGGGCCGCGTCCAGCAGTTCAGTATCCTGGGCGGAAGCATCACCCAGTTTTTGGAGAAGGGCATGCAGGTTGCGATTCTGGGCGTCGGCGCCGTTCTGGTGTTTGACGATAAAATCACGCTCGGAGCGCTGATCGCGTTCAACATGCTTTCCGGGCGCGTCAGCGGACCCCTTTTGCAGATCGTGGGGCTCATCAACGAGTATCAGGAAACCGTGCTTTCCGTGAACATGCTCGCGGGAATGATGAACCATCCTCCGGAAAGAGATCCCACCTTCCGAGGGAGCAAGCCTCCAGTTCATGGGAGGCTGGATTTCGAGGGAACAACGTTCCGCTATCCCGGCGCTGCAGTGAATGCGTTGGATCACGTCAATTTGACCGTAAATGAGGGGGAGGTCATCGGAGTCGTGGGCCGCTCCGGTTCGGGTAAGACGACGTTGACCCGGATGATTCAGGGGATCCAAGTCCCAACGGAAGGGATCATCAAGCTGGACGGGGTTGATCTGCGGCAGATCGACCTTACTTACATCCGCAAGAACATCGGGGTTGTTTTGCAGGAAAGCTTTTTGTTCCGCGGCTCGATCCGTGAGAACATCGCGATCTCCAATCCGCGCGCCTCCGCTGAGGAAGTGGTTGCTGCGGCAAGGTTGGCAGGAGCGGAGGAATTTATCGACCAGCTCCCCATGGCCTATGATTCGCTTCTCGAGGAGGGCGCCACGAATTTATCCGGGGGCCAGAGGCAGCGGATCGCGATCGCCAGAGCACTTTTGCCGCAACCCCGTTTGCTCATATTCGACGAGGCGACAAGCGCGCTGGATCCCGAGAGCGAGGCGATCATTCAGCAGAATTTGTCGGAAATCGCGAAAGGCCGAAGCATGATTATTGTTTCGCACCGGTTGTCATCGCTGGTGAATGCAGACCGCATTTTAGTTTTGGACAAAGGCCGGATGGTGGCCCTTGCGCCGCATAGTGAACTGCTCCAAACCTGCGATATTTACGCGCATCTGTGGCGTCAGCAGACGAGGGATATCGTGAAGTAACACTGCCTTTTATTTACCGTGTCAGACTCTAATTCCAAATCGAAGATCATCGAAGACGCACTCGCGTTTCAGGGCGACTTGGTGCACTTGCTGGAGGAGCCTCTTCCGAAGGGACTGAGGGGTACGATCTATTACTTCGGCCTGCTGATCGTGCTCGCGCTGACCATCTCCATTGTTTTCAAGGTGGACGTGGTGGTGCAGGGGAGCGGCAAGCTGACGTACGACGGGCAGCCAATCGTACTGCAGCCTTTCCAAGGCGAAATTTTGCGCACCCTCAATGTTCGTCCGGGAGATTCAGTCACAAAGGGGCAGGTTCTTGCGACGCTTGATGCGACTTCAACCAAGGCGGATCTCGGGGCTTTGGAGACTCGGCAAAAGCAGTTGCGTGCTCATGTGAATCGTCTGATGGCAGAGTCGTCTGAAACCACGTATGTGGCCGACCCAGCGGATGGGGAGGCGGGAAAAGTCCAGCAGGAGATCTATGACCGCCGCATGAGTGAATTCCGCTCGCGGATGCGTGGCTACGACGAAACGCTTGGCGAAACTCAAGCCGGCCTCAAGCGCACAGAGGGAGATATCAAAAACCTTCAGGAACAGCTCACCATCTCGCGCTCAATTGAGGGCATGCAGGAGAATCTATTCAACTTTAACACAAACTCGAAGCTCGAATTCTTGACTGCGCAGAACAACAGGCTCCGAGCCGAACGCGAATTTCACGAGGCGTCCGAGCGCTTGGTTGAGCTTAAGCATCGGGCTCAAACTGTCGTGTCCCAGAAGGAAAGCTTTTCGCTCGAATGGCGGCGGAATTTGTTCGAGGAAATCTCTCGGCAGCGAGCCGAGCAGTCGCAGATCGAGTCCAGCATGACAAAGTCGGTGCGTGTGAATTCGATGATTGAAATCACGGCCCCGGAGGATGGCGTTGTGCTGGATATCGCCAATCGCTCGGTGGGATCAGTGCTTCGCGATGCGGAGCCATTGGTGATCATCATCCCGAGCTCTGCTCCTCTCATCACGGAGATCCAGCTGAGTTCTTCCTCCGTCGGGGAAGCTGCCGTTGGGGATGTCGTGCTGGTGAAGGTGGACGCATTTCCCTATCAGCGCTACGGTGGATTGAAGGGGTGGATTCGCTCCATCAGCTTTGAGTCGCACGCGGGTGGCGCTCCGACCGACCTTGAGTCCGTAGCGAATAAGCGAGCGGTGGCGTCCGGCGGATTACACCGGGTCTCAATCGACTTGGAGGGGGCGCGCCTGGACAAGCAGCCTGCGAACAGGAGCCTATTTCCTGGGATGACTGTCACCGCAGAGATCTATCTGGGGAAGCGGCGCGTGATTCACTATATTCTGTCCCCACTATTGCGCGGTTTGCGCGAAAGCTTCCGAGAGCCCTAACAAAATTTTCGTGAAGTCGCCTTTGAGTTTAGATTCAAAGCCAATTTGGATTGAGTAAACATTCCCACCACCTCTTCGAAATCCACCACCCCTTCGAAATGAAACTGAAACCTGCAAAAAGCGGAGACCAAGCATTGAAGAACTCGCCTGCACAAGCTGGCGGCAATCTGGCGCAAATTCTGGCGAAGGTCAGCCAGGGCCGGATGGAGCTTGGTGAGGTGCTTTCATTGGCGGAGTCGCTGAAAGTCGGCAACGATATTGAGCCTGCGAATAAGGTTTACCGGGCGTGGATTGATTCAACGCAGTCACCGTTTAAGTACGTTGCACTTTTTAATTTAGGGGTCGGTCTGGCCCAGGTAGGTGACAACGCGGGGGCGAAGTCGATTTATCGTCAGGCTGTGGCGCTGAAGCCGGACTTTGGCGAGGGGCATGTGAATCTTGGTCTGACGCTCGAAAAGCTGGGGAGACCCATGGAGGCGATCGCTCAGTGGCGCCTTTTGACTGATGTTCCCGCAACAGCCGCCAGCGTCTCCATCGCGATGATCACCACTGCGCTCAATCATACCGGCCGTCTCTTTGAGGAGTTGAGAGAGTACGATGTTGCTGAGGTCGCGCTCGAAAGAAGTTTGCGAGTGAACCCGAAGCAGCCTGACGCCCTCCAGCATTGGGTGCATCTGCGGCAGAAGCAGTGCAAGTGGCCTGCCTACATCGATATTCCTGGCGTCACTCGATGTGACATGATTCTGGCAACATCGCCCCTCGCGATGCTGGCTGAGTCGGATGATCCCGGTATGCAGCTGCTCTCCGCGTATTCGTTCAACAGTCGCAAGTTCAACGGCCCGGAGTCGAACATCAGCGCGGGTAAGAAATACAACCACAAGAGGCTTAGAATCGGTTACCTGTCCTCAGATTTTTGCACCCATGCAGTGGGCTTGCTCTTGGCGGAGGTTTTTGAAAACCACGATCGCAGCAAGGTGGAGACCTACGGGTTCTGTGTATCGAAGGAAGACGGATCCGATACCCGCCGGCGTTTGGTGGGTGCGATGGAGCATTTTGAAAAAGTCGGGCACTTGAGTGATGAACAGATCGCGCAACGCATTCTCGCCTGCGAAATCGATATTCTTGTGGATTTGAACGGCCTGAGCTCGGGCACCCGAGTGGGCGTTCTCTCCTTCCGGCCTGCGCCGGTGCAGGCGACGTGGCTGGGATTCATCGGAACGACGGCGCTGCCATACGTCGACTATGTGATCGCCGACCAATTTTCGCTTCCGCCTGAGCTCTCGAATTTGTTCCGTGAACGTCCTCTTTACTTGCCCCACAGTTTCCTGCCACGCGACACAAAGCGTGAAGTTGGAACCCCCGCAACGCGGGCGGAGCACAATCTTCCTGAAAACAAATTTGTCTTCGCCTCTTTCAACAACATCTACAAGTTAAACTCGACGATGTTCGAGTGCTGGATGCGGATTCTGCACCGGACTCCGAACAGCATATTGTGGCTTCTCGATGACAACAAGTGGGCCACGGAGAATCTGCTGGCCTGCGCGCAGCGTCATGGAGTGTCCGCGGATCGGATTATTTTCGCCGGGCGCGTGACACCCAAGGATCACCTCGCGCGCCTACGGCTTGCTGATGTTTTCCTCGACAACCATCCTTACAACGCGGGCTCGACTGCGAATGATGTGCTGTCGGTTGGGTTGCCGTTGTTGACCCTCAGTGGTCGCACCTTTGTTTCCCGGATGGGCGGCAGTTTGCTCTCAGCGCTTGGATTCGACGAATTGATCACCTACACGCACGCGGAGTATGAGGAGAAGGCGGTGGGTTACGCGCTGAATCCCGCGGTAGCTGTGGACGTACGGCAACGTCTGAACATTGCCCTCAATGGTCACAAGGTGACGAAGGCGTCCGATTTTGCGAAAAACTTGGAAGGTATTCTGATGAAGGCGGCAGGCCACGAACCGCCCGCCGCCGCTCCGGCTCCGGTGGTTCAGGCCATCGTCCAGCCGCAGTTGGCGTCTACCCCGATTTTAGTCGAGCCGATGCTACATCCGGACGTTTTGGCGTACAACACAGCGTCCTTGTTTTCACCGAGTCGGAGCCAGAACGTGCAGCTCTCAGGCAATGCTGCGGAGAAAAGCCTGCTGGTGCGTGGATGGCGGGACGTTAATCATGATTACTCTCTGGTGAACCAGTTTCAGCTGATTGAGATGTTGAAGGATGAGAAGCTGCAGATTTTTCACGAGGACCTTCCATATGTGACGCCGAGCGGGTCTGCCCCCAATAATGGTTCTGGGATTGGGAATTCGATTGCCACAAAAATTGCTGCGATCCCGGGTTATCGGGGCGAGCCAGTCGACGTTGCCTACAGCATTTCCTCACCGTTTTCGTTATACCGCGGACGTGCAAAGAAAGTGGTGACATTCATGGTCACCGAGTTTGATCTCGAGGCTGCCGCATTCACTGCCGACAGTCAGAATCCCGCGGAATTTACCTCGGGCAACAATTGGGTTGTCACGCCGTCGCGGTGGTCCAAATCGAAGCTGGAAGCTGCGGGCATGAATCCAGATCGTATCCGCGTGGTTCCACACGGTGTGGATACAAGCAGTTTTCGTCCGATTTCGGATTATGAGCGGCAGCAGACGCGCGCGCAGCTGGGGGCGGGCCCTGACGAGTTTGTGCTTCTGAATATCGGTGGTGCGTTTTGGAACAAGGGATGTGATTTGTTGTTACGGGCCTTTGCTGAACTCCGGCAGCAGAATCCGAAGCTGAAGCTTGTGATCAAGGAGAACCGTTCGCTTCACGCGCGCACCACGGATGACATGGTCGAGAGTCTCCAAAAGTTGTATCCGGGGCTTTTCACGATCGACGTGTTGCAGGGCATCGTAATTCTCCCGACCTCGATGAGCATGGATCAGTTGCGCTACCTTTACGGTGCAGCGGATCTGTATGTTTCCCCCTACAGGGCGGAAGGATTCAACTTGCCTGTCTTGGAGGCGATCGCTTGCGGGCTAAGAAGCTTGGTGACCAGGGGTGGGGCAACTGATGAGTTTTTCCATCCTTCGATTTGCACAGGGATCAAGAGCGCACTGGTGGATCCGAGTCAAACGGGTGTTCCTGTGAGGGGGATGTATTTGGAGCCGGATTTTGATGATTTGAGACAGCGAATGGCCGAGTTGGTTTTGGCCGGATCGGTGGGCGCCTTGCCACGAAGGGTGACCTTGTCGAGCGAGGCCCTGTCCCCCTGGTCGTGGCCGGGTGCGACGAAGGCCCTCCTAAAAGAGCTGTTTGATTGAGCATCACGATTACCTCAATAATGGTGCCTGATGACATCGGCCGGCCGCGCAATATCGACGCTGTCAAAAAAGGGTTGAAAAACAGCAAAATCTCAGACTGAGATGCCCTGCTTCGGTTTTCAGGATTAAATTGCTTCATCAAAGAGGTTTAGGGGGCAGGTTCATGACCCTCTGTGCGGATTCAATTGCGGATTCTTTTGAAGTCGCAACTAAGTCGTTATCTTTACTAAACCAACTTTCCTGGCGTTTTGCATACTGGCGGGTTTTAAAGACGAGCTCTTCTTTTACTCGCTCAAGAGTGGACTGGCCCCTCAAGAACTTTCTGATTTCGCTGACGCCAATCGCTTGATTTGCGGTTAGCCCGAGTTCGCTTTCAATGTTTGCGATTTCATCAATCGCACCTTTTTTGAGCATGCTGATCGCCCTCAGTTCGATCCTCGCATGCAGCTCGCTCCGAGAGCTTGTAATCCAGATTCCAACTGGGGCACTCAGTGGCGTGGTTTGAGCGCGAAAGCTCGTGAATGGAGCGCCCGTCAAAAGGCAAACTTCCAGCGCTCTAATCACGCGCCGAGGATTGCGTAGATCGACACTCGTTGCGGCCGCTGGATCAAGTTTAACCAGCTTTGCGACCAAATCCTCCAAGCTCTCAGATTCCATTTGCGCCCGGAGGATTGGATCCGCAGCGGGAAGTCCCTCAGCCAATCCCCGAAGCACCGCGCGGATGTATAGCCCTGTCCCCCCCACCAGAATCGGCCTCCGTCCCGCCGCACGTACCTCAATGATCTTCTCTCTCGCGAGCTTCAAGTAGGTCGCCACATCAAAATCCTGCGTCGGATCAATGCAGCCCACTAAATGATGCGGGATACCGCGCCTTTCATTTTCTGGAGTCTGGGCAGTCAGCAACCCCATCCCTTTGTAGATTTGGAAAGCATCCGCGCCAATAATGTCCCCGTTGATTCGCTCCGCGATTTCGAGGGCGAGCTCGGATTTGCCCGATGCCGTCGGTCCGGCGATGGTGAGGCATGGAAGCGGGGCGGCCATGGATTATCCGCCGTTCTGCTTGGTCGGCAGGGGAGGCTGAAAGGAGGGCGCTGCCTTGGCGAGCATCTTGCGCTTGTAAAGCTTGTCACCGCATAGCGCGTACAGGGTGTCGAGCCCGGGGCCGCCCAGAGCCAGATTTGTAACCTTGCCGTTTGGTGTTGGGATGATGCATTGCACGCGTCCGGCGGGATCGCAGACCTGAACACCCATTCGGGTAGCCACAAAAACTCGGCCGTCGCTCGAAACCTCGACTCCATCAGCGCCCGCGTCGTCCGCCGTGTCCGGCGTTTCCAGCCGGAAGAAACGCTGCTTGTTCGCAAGGGATCCGTCCGCGCGAATCTGGTAACTGTAGAGCCAGTGGCTGCGGCTATCCGCAACGTAAAGTAGGGATTGGTCTGCGGAGAGCGCGATGCCGTTTGAGAATTTCAAGCCCGTGTCCACCACCTTCTTTTCGCCGGTGGGCTTGATCATCCATATTTTGCTCGGACTTTTCCCGTCCCATCCGGGTTCGGTCACGTACACGACGCCATCATGACGGACCACAAGATCGTTGCCTCGGAATCCATCCGCGATGACATCCATCGAGCCGTCGGGTTGGTAGGCGACGATCTTTTGTTCACCACTGGCGACAGCATAGAGGCGTCCGTCGGGGCCGAAAGCTTGACCGTCACCCTTTCCCGACTCCTCGATGAACGGTTCTGGAGCGGCGTTTGGCGTCAGGGTGTCGAGACGGTAGGTCTTGCTGTTGCCCACATCGTTGAAAAACAGGATGCCTTTTGAATCCACAGCTGGCCCTTCCAAAAACTTGTATCCTTCGCTCACAAGTTCCCAGCCCTGACCCGGGATCAAAAGCTTTCGAAAGGCGTCCGGTCCTTCGCTTGTTTTCACCGGCGCAGGCCAGTCTTTCCAAAGGTAACGCATTGCGTCCGGGAAAATCACGGCGATTTCTTTTCCGTTGTGTCCGCCTTCGCCCCAGGAGTGCGCGACTTCGTAGCCGGAGAATTGCAGAGCGCGCTCCAGGGTTTGATTGGCCATCCACCAGTCTCCATATGAATTGTTCAAATCCTGCGCGCCATCCTGCACGAAAACCCTCAGGGGACGGGGCTCCGTCTTTCGGACAAGCGACTGCACATGGTCGCCGCCGCGGATATCGGTGAAACTCCCGATTCCTGAGAAAACGCGGTGGAAAAGGTCCGGTCTGTGGAACGCGGCGTTGAACGCGGCGATCGCCCCGGAGCTGTGTCCTCCGATGGCGCGGTCGTCGGGGTTTTTAGAAAGCACGATGTGCCGGCCGTTCGAGCTTTTCTGCGCCTCCACCGCAGGCAGGAGTTCAGTCTCTAGGAAGCGCGCGTAGTCCGCGTTCATCGAGTCGTACTCGAGGGAGCGGTTGACCCGGTCGCCGCCGCCCGGAACGAGCGACTTTGCCCTGCCGGGCTGCACAAAGACTCCGATGGTGACGGGCATCTCGCGTTTCGCGATCAGCTCATCAAAAACCAGAGGCGCGTTGTTTGCGACGTTGTCCTGATGGACGTACAGGCAGGCGGGCTTGGACGGGTGGTAGTTTGCGGGAATGTAAATCCAGTATTTCCTGGAGGTGCCGGGAAATACTTTGCCGCCCTCAAGCTGGAATTCGAGCACCTCGCCTTTGGGAGGAGGCTCCTGCGCCGGTAAGGTGGAATTGTAGGTGGCGAGGATGCAGATGCTGGAGACGGCTATCTTGCAGAGAAAAGGGGAGGGGGGGCGGAGCATCCCTTCTTTTGCGTCGAATGCGCGCAGCTTTGCAACCGTAGAATTCCGACTCAGGGCGAGTCGATGCTGTTTGATTCGAAACGGTGCGCCGCGGGTTTCGGTGCAAGCGCCCGTTCGAGGAGTCTCTCGCTGTCTTCCCAAGCTTCGGGAGTTTGCGAATGCATAACAACGCCGATGACTTCTCTGCCATCTCGGACTGCAGCACTGACTAAGACCTGCTGGGCATGGGAGGTGTAGCCCGTTTTGACCCCACTGCAGCCGGGAAAGGTTTCCAGTAGGTGATTGTGATTCCAGAGGGTTCGTGTTCCGGAAGCTGCGCTGCTCCATGACGATTCGCGGGTCGATACGATTTTGCGAAACAGCGGCTGTTGCATCGCTGCCCTTGTGATGATCCCGAGGTCACGAGGACAGGTGTAGTGCTCGGGATGATGCAGGCCGTGGGGGTTCATGAAATGAGTCGAGGCGCATCCGAGTTCGCGGGCGCGGGTATTCATCTTCACAACGAACGACTCGACGGATCCTGCGTTTTCCCTCCCGAGCGCATGGGCGACATCATTCGCACTTTTGAGTAGGAGCCCGTAAAGCATCTGTTCACGGGAAAGCTTTTCTCCTGGCACAAGGTGGAGACTGCTTTCGCCGACCAGGGAGTCGGGCTTGGTAATTTCGATAGCGGTTTGGAGCGACCCAGACTCGATGACGATCAAGGCCGTCATGATCTTGGTCGTGCTCGCTGGGTAATGGCGGGCATCTGGATTCTTTGTGTACAGCGGATCCCCGGTCAGCGCATCAAGCGCGACGGCACCGCTAGCGGACAGTTTTAAATCAGCTCCGAAGGACGCATCCGCTTTGGATCGAGGTCCGGCCGCACGGGCGTGAGTTTTTGATGAAACAACGGGCACCGCTTGATCGGTTTGACTCTGCGATGTGGTGTTCAATGCTGCGCAAAAAACGGCAAAATGCAGCGCGGCGAGACCGAAGGTTTTCGCAGTTCGCCTCGGAGTCATGTCTAGCCTTGCCTTGAGAAGCCGGATGCACTGACGGAACGAACGCGGCCGTTGACCATCATCCAAGAGACGGGTCCGCGGTGGTTCACCACTTCGGCGGCTGCTTCGCTGAGGGAGCCGTTTCCAGGCACGGCAATCATGTCTGCGAGGGCACCGGGTTTGATGCACCCGAGCTTATCGTGCTTCCGGAGTGCCTTGGCCGGCGCGAGGGTTATTGTTTCCAGAAGCTGGTCGGCGCCAAGGGAGGGTTCTGTAGCTGATAGTCTGCGAAGTTCCTCCAACAAACTCAGCGTGTTTGTACTCGCGAGGCTGTCGGTTCCGATGCACAGGTTGACGCCGATTCGTTTCAGGCGCGAAAATGCAAATGGCCGATGTCCAAAATAGGCGTGACTCCCGGGGCAGTGCACAACGTGAGGGAGTGCGTCGGTCGAAAGAGTTTCGAGCAGTGAGAAGTCGGAAGATTCAAGCTCGTTCATGTGGGCGAGTATCCAGTCGCCGCCGATAGCGCCATTGCGCCATAGCCATCCGAACGGAGTGTCATGCCCGCAGTCGTGCATCGGACGATCAATCTC
>CAMDSZ010000076.1 GCA_945906945.1 Akkermansia muciniphila | reverse complement strand
TTTTGAGTGAGTTGCGGTGAAAGCCGGTCGCGATCTTCTGCTCAAGCGTGGCCTGTGGCAGAAGATCGCCAGCGAGTTGCTCGATAGTAAATTGGTCGAAGGGTTGGTCTCGATTGAAGGAGTCAATCACCCAGTCGCGGTAGAGGTACGCATACGGTCGCAGCGTATCATTGAGGTATCCAGCACTATCCGCGTACCGGGCGAGATCCAGCCAGTGGCGGCCCCAGCGTTCGCCAAAATGCGGGGAAGCGAGCAGCGTATCCACCGCCCGCTCGTAGGCGTCGGGCCGGCGGTCCTGCTCAAAGGCCCGGAGCATCGCAGGATCCGGCGGCAGCCCCAGCAGATCAAGGCTGAGGCGGCGCAGCAAAGTACGTCGGTCCGCTTCCTTGGAGGGCTCCAGGCTCTCAAGTTCGAGTCTATGCCCGATAAAACAGTCAATCGGATGCGAAGCAGTATTCTTCGCATTCGGCACCTCCGGCCTGCGAATCGTGGTGAATGACCAATGGCGGTCCCACGGTGCGCCCTGATCAATCCAGCGGCGCAACAGTTCGACTTGGGCGGGCTTGAGCTTTTGACGTGCCGATGGGGGCGGCATGGCGTCATCTTCATGGGGCGAGGTAACGCGCAGGATCAGTTCGCTGCCGGCGCTGTTGCCGGGCACGACAGCCAACGCTCCGCTGCGTCCCGCGCCGTGTAGCCCTTCCGGAGTGTCCAACCGGAGTTCCGCCTTGCGTTTCGCGGCGTCTGGGCCGTGGCAGTGGAAACAGTTGCTTGAGAGAATCGGCAGGATCTCCCGGGAGAAGTTCACCTGCGCCACGGCCTGCGCCTGCGCCATTATCATGAACGTAACCAGCGGTAGGCTGAGGTGGGCGGGGGGGCGCATGGGGAACAGCTGCTGAGGGTGGTGCATTCCCAGCGGTTTTCAAGCCTCCTAAGGGGGTAAAGATCACCAGCTTGCTGGTGCGAGGAAACGAGGATCGCCCTGAGCGTTCACCAGAATCCAGTGTGATCCCCACGGCATAAAGACTGGCGTGCGGTTGAGTTCCTCGAGCGAAGCGAACAAGACTGGTGGATTATTTTTTGTGCAAAGATTGCTCTTTGAAAAACCGAACAATCAATTCGGCGGCACCTTTTGGATACTCATGCCCGCCGCGATGCGTCGCCACCACCAGTGGGGAGCCGTTGCCGGATTGGTACATCAACGCTGACAGGGCTCCCGAGTCGCCCCATGAAACCGGGTCGCGGGCGCATTGATTGATTTGTTTGACCGTTTCGATGGTGGAGTATTGCCACTCGGGCTTTACCAAAGGGTCGTTCTCGCCAAGCACGTGAAGCACGGGGATTGGATTGCCCGAGGCGCCACGGCGCAGCTTTGCGCTGGCGCAGGGTGCGATTGCGGCAAAAACCCCGGGACGTTGTTCGGCGAGTAAATAAGTCATGCCGCCGCCGTTGGAATGTCCCGTGCTGTAGATTCGTTTCTCATCGATGGAGAATTTTCCGCGCAGATCTTCAAGAATCGTGTCGAAAATCTTGAGATCCCGATTCTTCATGACCCCCGATTGAGACTGCCAGCCGCTTTTTTTCCCCTCCGGATCGGTTAGTCTTCCGAGCGTTGGAAGGCCTTGAGCATAGACAAAAATAGCCTCGGGCCAGAGCGCCTCCAAGCCCCACCGTTCGCATCCAGTCGCGGTGCCACCATGTCCGTGCCAGCCGAACACCAGTGGTGCGGGGCCGACCCCCGTCTTTTCAGCAGGCTTGATCACCGCTGTTCGGCTTTCGCCGTCCACAGTCCATTGACATTGCTGGCGATCTCCGGCGGCCCCCCAACAATCAAACGGGTTCGCAAGCAGCAGGGCTGCAACAAAGAGCAAGACGAGGCTGTTTTTCATAAGGAATGCATCCGTGCGGTTGATTACACCAATAAACGGGCTGGGTTTCATCGCGCATGCCTCTGCAGGACGATTTTTTCCACGCCGCGTAAGCTCAACCTTTATTTTACAGCGTGAATGGTGAGTCGACCCAACTGAGGGATAACGGGTTCGTTGCCCACATAGGCGGCCATGCCAAAGAAGGAGTCGAAGCGCACCTTGAGCGGGCCAGAAAGAGAAGGGAAAAGATGGGCGTGGAGAAATAGCTGCTCGCCACGCCGATGGTCTGGCAATTAGCTCCCATTCACCGCCGCACCTAAACCCCTCAACGCACATGGAACCAATCAACCGCCGCACCGCCCTCAAACTCGCCGCAACCGGAGTTGGCGCACTTGCCTTCAAGATTGATGCGTCTTTGGCTCAAAACGCTTCACAGCCTTTCGGCGCTGAGTACCCCGAACTCGACTCGCTTGCTACCGGTGAGTGGTGGACCAAAGGCAACGCCGCGCCGGGCAAAAACAAGGGCAAAAGCCAGCCACCACTCCCGCCACTCGATGTGCCCCGCGATCAGGTAATCGCCTTCGCTCTCTACACCGTTCACGGCGGGGTGATGAAAATGACCGCGCAGCTTTTCCCGCTTAAGCCCGGCGAGCCGCGTGAGGCTCGATTGGAAGCGCAGCGTGAGGGCGTGTGGATCGAGATTGCAAAAGCCAGCGTTCTCTACCCGGGTTGGGATACTCATTTTCGCGTGGAAAATTGGGATGCCGCAAAGGACGTGCCTTATCGGGTGCGCCATGGTGAGAAAGCAATCTTTGATGGACTAATCCGGCGCGATCCAGTGGACAAGGGCGAGATCGTTGTCGCCAACATGTCTTGTAATTCCAGCCGCACCACAGGGCAACGGTCTGAGATTATCGAAAACCTCAAGGCGCAAAATCCCGATCTGCTTTTCTTTGCAGGAGACCAAACTTACCGCCACACCGAGCACACCGCCGGCTGGATCGAGTTCGGCCTACAGTTCCGCGAAATCATGCGTGACCGCCCGAGCATCTGCATCCCAGACGATCATGATGTGGGCCACGGAAATCTCTGGGGCGAAAATGGCCGCAAATGTTCGCGACCTGATGGCGCCGATGGGGGGTACTTCTATCCTCCGGACTACGTAAACCAGGTGCAGCGCCAGCAGTCCTGGAATCTACCCGATCCGGTTGACCCAGCGCCCGTCGAACGTGGCATCACGGTTTATTTCACCCGCCTACGGGTGGGGGGAGTCGACTTCGCTATTCTGGAGGATCGCAAGTTCAAGAGCGGCCCGTTTGGCAAAATCCCCGAGATGGGGCCACGCCCCGATCACATCAACGATCCTGCTTATGACCCGGCTACGGTGGATCTGCCCGGTCTGCAACTTCTCGGTGAGCGCCAGGAAAAATTTCTCCGCGACTGGGGGCAGGATTGGGCCGGTGCGGAAATGAAATGTGTGCTTTCCGCCACCAGCTTCTGCGGCGCCGTACACATGCATGGCAAACGTGACGCTCGGCTGCTCGCCGATCTTGATTGCAACGGCTGGCCGCAGACGCCCCGAAACCGCGCCCTTGAGGAAATCCGGCGTGCC
The DNA here is from genome assembly GCA_945906945.1 of Akkermansia muciniphila. Classification (GTDB taxonomy): domain Bacteria; phylum Verrucomicrobiota; class Verrucomicrobiia; order Chthoniobacterales; family Chthoniobacteraceae; genus Chth-196. The sequence continues at coordinate 10,108 of CAMDSZ010000076.1, read as the reverse complement.
TGGGCGGTGCATCTCTGCGGCGACCAGCATCTGGCCGTCGTTGTTAAAAATGGCGTGCGCGAGTTCGGCGACGGCCCTTACTCCTTCACCAGCCCGGCGCTCGTGAACACCATCTACGGCCGCTGGTGGCATCCGCTCGAGGAAAAGTCCGGCCCGAATCCGGTGCCCGGCAGTCCGCTGCCTTGGACCGGCGACTTCAAGGATGGACTCGGAAATAAAATGAGCATGATGGCTTACGCCAACCCGCAGGATATCGCTGACGAAAAGCAGCGCGCCGACGGCTATGGTATTGTCCGTTTCAACAAACAGACGCGCGAGATCACCTTTGAATGCTGGCCGAGGTTCGCCGACACAAAACAAGGGCAAAGAGCGCAATTCCCCGGTTGGCCGATCACCGTCGCCATGGATGCCAACGACGGCCGCAAGGTCGTCGGCTGGCTGCCGGAAATCGTGTTTGAAGGCGCATCGAATCCCGTTGTGCAAGTGATCGAGGAAGCGACCGGCGAGATCCTTTATACGGTCCGTGCGCAGGGTGGACGTTTCCACCCGCGTGTCTATTCCAATGGCAAATACACCCTCAAACTCGGCTTGGAAAAACCGGGTGCGCATACGATCAGCGGATTGGAACCCAAATCAAAAGCCGACTCCGGCAAGCGAATCTTGAAGGTGTAGACAAATCACGCAATCACCCCAAGGACTCACCACTCAATGCATCAATTGATACTCACAGGAGATACTGCGAAATTAAAGGCGGAAATTACTTTAGCGTGAGTGGTTCGGAATCGCTTCACACTGCGGCGCTACTCGGTGACGTGCCGTCATTCCCATTTTCCTTTCTAGGATAAGAACTGCCCCCGAGCACTGGCTTGTTACAGAGAGCCGGCCACTCAGAGGCGGGGTCAACCGAATCAGTAACTTGGTCTGCACCTCCCATTTCTGCACATAGGCACCTCAAGTCATCTGCCAATTCATCGGGGTAGTCCTCAAAAGGGTTTCCCTCGCGGCAGTGTCTGACGCGCAGCGCACACCTGTGTTGAGATGGCGAATGCCCCGTGGGGAGGAATCCGCACTTTTCGTTTCGTGAGAGGGCAGGTTACTGGATGGAATGTGAAAGAGAGCGGCTCAGGTGGGCGGGATTTAAACCGTCCGCCTGAAAGGAGACCTTCTGCGTACGATCCAAAATCGCAGGAAACTTTTCAAGTTACGGGATAGCTTGGCTAAAAACTTGCACGAAACGCTTACTCCCAATAGATCCCTACCATGGTAGCACTGAAGAAAATACAGCGAAGTATCCTTCCCAGTTTGGCAATCGCAATCCTGCTGCTTACCGCGGCGGGGCTGCGTGCGGCTGTCGCCCGCGGGGATTTCGAATCTCAGGTGGTGTTTCCCTCGACCGGGGTGCCCGTCTCGATTTCGGTTTTGGTGGCCTTCGGGCCCGGTTATCCGCAATTTTCCGGAAGGGTGGTTTCCGGAAGTTCCAGTGAGTCGATCAAGGGAAGCTTTTCACCGGTAGTGGAATCGGGTTCTGAAGCCCAAACATTCCAAGCCTATGTAAAATCACTCAAAGGGGTTCCACCTTTCCATCTGGTTTTCCTGCCTGCGACAGGGGCATCCGTGGGGGACGAGTCCCTTCAAGTCCGTTTCGAAGGACACGAGCCTTTCGCTGCAAAAAATGCCGTCGTCTTGCCACCCAATTCGGAAGGGAAGGCATGGACGCTGAACCACACCTTGGCAGGAGTTTTGCGAATTCCAGACGAAATGGTGTCAACCTTGGATTCGCGAATTGCTGCGGTCGATGAAAGTTCGGACTCCCGAATCCAAGCATTACAGGGCATCGAAAAAGAATCGGAAGAATTCAAAAGCGCGTACACCAGCGCGCAACAACGGCAGACGGAGGCGAAGTCCAGGTTGAAGACCTATCAGAACGCGATTACCAATTTTGGAAATCTTCAGATCAAGGTTAACAAAGCTCTTCAAGACGGTATCGCTGCATCGGAAAAGGTTTACACGGCGATCAGCGCCGCTCTCGCACGCTACGGAGTGTATGCTTGGGAAATTGATGGTGCCGCACAGCTCATCACCAGCGCAGTTTTTTACAAGGCGTCCGCTTTTGAGCACATCTCGATGGATGGTTATCCGGATGGGAGCCGACTCGCGGGGGCGCTCGACGAGCTCATGGCGATCACAAACCCAAGCGAGTACTACGCCGCCGTCTTAAACTTGAACCTTCCCATAACAATCAACATCCCGCCGTCGACTGTGGGGGCCTTCACTAAAAGTTTTCTCAGTGTAGTCAATACCCAGTTAAGCACTGCAAAAACAGCGGTCGCTGCGTATGTGAACGCCAAGGCTGCACTGCCCTCGCAGAGCCTACAGGACCTGCAGGAAATGCTCAGTGCAGTGCTTCAGGAAGCCGGGGAACTCGACGCAGAAGTTTCCGCGGTCAAGAAAGCTTGGGATGTCAAAGCCCTGGAGGCGACAGTCGCCAAATATGTCCAGACCCGAGTCCTTTCTGAAAGAGCCACCCTGCAGGCTTCCCGTGCCCGCGCAAATTTTAAAGGGTACAGTCCGTTCACTAGTGCCGTGACCTCGATTTCCACGGGCAAGCCAGTGACCACTTTGGTGACGGGCACCTCACCCGATGGACAAAAATTCAGCTACAGTTCCAAGCTGCGCACCGAAAATACCGGCGGATCGGATGGAGTTTTTTACGTCAACACGGCCGCAGGGAAAAATCCCTTGATTCTTGAAATGGGCTACCAATTGCGCGGCACGGAGGATGCGGCGGATGGATCGGTGACGACATCTATGCAGAAGGCGGAATGGGCGGGAGTGGAGCTTTCCGGGAGAACCGGACGGCAGGTGGTAAGTTCCAAAACCGCCAACGTGTTTGATGGTCCCACGGAGACCAACTCAGACGCTTTCGGAGGTGGAGCTCTAGCGTCTACCCTGCGCGTGGCTGTGGGAGGTGCCGAGGATCTGGCTTTCTCCGAGGGATTCGGGGTGCGCCTCACCCGCGAGAACTCTGTTCCGAAACTTCTAGTCGTCAGGAAGGGGGCTGCTTTCAAAGTTGCCACCACTCCCACTGCCTCGGCCTTTTCAGGGGCTTTTCCATGGAACGGATCTGCGGCAAAAAACTTTTCGGGTGTGTTTTTGAGGAATGAGGACGGCTCGGTTGCCGGGTACGGATCTTTGTCAACTTCGGGTGCCAGCTCCGAACCGGTGACGGTTACCCTCCTGGAGTCTGTTGGCGAACGCGTCGCTCCGTTGGCCCCGCAGGCACCCTTGGCGCCGTTCATCTCTTGGACAGGATTTAAAGGAACTGTTCTTGTATTACAGATTACAGATCAACCGCAGGAATTGAACATTACCAGTGTTCAGCTTTACAAAGGTTCTAAATTAATCTCCTCGACACTGGCATCGCCGGCCGGATCCATCTCTATTCCTACGGATGGCTTGTCGGCAGGGAACGATTACTTTTTGCGGGTCACCCGTGAACTGGTTTCCGGAATCAATTCCGCGGACTCCAGTTTTTTTTCCGTAGAGGTTCGCACGTTGCCCGCGTACTCGTACCAAACACTTCTCGAGTCCGGGGGAGTGTGCCGGGGACGCCTCCAGATAACCACCACATCCAACGGTTCCTGGTCGGGAAAGCTGGAATGGATTACGTGGACCCCCGCCTTGAATGAGGCGGGACAACCCTCGACCTACCGCAGCCCATCCGCCGAAGCCGCGTTTGTTCCGATCTTGAGTACTTTCAATTTGAAGGGAGTTCTGAATCCCTCCCCGAATTCCGAGACGTCTCCTGTCTTCCTGTCGAGCATTCCCATCCCAACCAGCCAGGGGGCGCCCGGGCATCGACTCTCGATCTCTCTCTCTGATGGTGAAATTCCGGAGGATACTTTGGGGCTAACCCCCGGGTCTGCCACTGCGCTCCGGATGACGGCGAGCTTGAATGTGGAAAATGAAAGTCCGCTTTTCACGGGGATTGCCTCCCCCGCGTGCCGCGGAGAAGCGACATACAAAGGCGCATTTCAAACCGTTGACATCCACGACGGTCAAATCAGTGATGGGGGATCCCACCTTTTTAACTACGCGGGATCAGGTATTATTTCTTATACCTACAGCATGGGCGCGGGTGGCACAGGAATGACCGGTTCGGCGCACGTCGCGTTGGATGGTTCCATTCCCTATTTGTTGTTCAACGGGGCATTCCTGAAAATAACCATGCCTTACCTCAGCAAAGCCGGAAAAATTGCGACAGCCTCCATGGGCGTTGCGGGTTTCTTATCGGGAAACATCCCTTGGTCGATCCAGAGTCAGGGAGATGGAAAACAGTTGCTGATTGGTAAATCAAAAGATGGCGGTCTTTCCCAGATCAAGGCCCAAGGCGTACTTCTCGAAATCGCCCCCAAAGCCAAAACCGGGTATGTTTTAAGGACGGACTGGGGAAAGTTGCTTCACGAAACCGAAGACTTGCTAATTTCAGAGGAGGGATCAATCCATCCAGCCAAGCGGTTCGTGGACTTCGCGCCCTCCGAGAAGTTTGCCGCGGGGACCGAATACAAATTTCAAATCATGGACGAGGATCACGAAGTTGTATGGGAGGATACCGTTAAATTCTTTAAGACTGGAAATGCCCAATTTTCAAAGGCCGCAACGGCCTCTTACCTTTCCCTGAACGCTAATTTTTTAACCGGAGGTTTTTCAGGAACTTTGAAGGTTGCAGGATCTTTACAGCGCGAGATTTCCACTTCCGGCAAGGCGGTGAAGACAACGGGGTTTGCACTCTCGCCGGCACTGGGCCCTTACGAACGACTGTTTGCTTGGGGAAGTATCGAGGAAGGCGTCATCGGTTGGCGGATCATGGAGCAGTGAGCGCGTCTGAGTCTGTTCTCGCAAAGGCTCCACCCTACGGAGCGGAAAGTTTAGCGGAATGGTTTCCTGCATTTATTTTCATTGTAAGGAGGTGGTGCCGGCCACGGTTGCGGAGGTTGGCGTGCTCAGTGGACATTGGCGCTAAGCGCACATCAATGCCGTGCGGGGTGGTGGAGTGAATCCGGGGCTGCTTGGCATTGATGGAACTGTGAGCGAGGCCGTGGTTTGTCAAGCGATGATGCGAATCAATGAAACGCAGGGATTGGAGCGGTTTAATCAACAAGCCGTTTCGAGCACAGCACCTTCATTAAAGTTGCCGTAGATTTTAGACATTGATGTCACCGTCAAACCACTTTGTGGGCATCAGCAAGGTGCTGCGTCGGGATGTAATCCACACAAGCCCGGAAGGCCCTGCCACATGTGTCACAGCTACTTTGTGCCGAACCTGAGGATTAGTTTTGGCGCAGAAGTGCGCGAGCGAGTGTTGGGCGCTGCTTTTGACTCGAACATTACGCTGGTGGCTTGGCGGAAATTGGCTTTTCGGGGTTCCGCAAGATCGGCGGTTGCTGCTGAGCGGTTGAATTTGACCGAAAAAAACGGCTCATGATCCAGTCACACGGCGCTCCGCAGTGAAGTGCCGTCATTTTCATTTTCCTTTCTAGGCTCAAGGGTGGGGCGCACGCAGGGCGGTTGCGTTCCAAGCCGCGCTGGATGCAGTTCGCTTTTAAATGCGCTTTGGCGGACGTCCCGCGCACCCTGCAAGCGATTCAGAGGATGTGGGTCTTCCGGAGAAACTCCTCACCCAGGGGATGAGAGGCCGTGCGCACGAGAAATTTCGGCGGGGTTAAAATATGAAAAAACAGGAGACGACTAAGAAAGGGTTGTTTGGATTTTTAAAGGAAGCATTCAGCAAATCGGCGGGATGCTGCGGGGCTGGAGGTGACTGCGGCCCAACCGAAAGTAACACACCAAAGGCGCAGGCTGAACAGCCGGCTAAGCAGCCTCCACCTCAACCGAAGCCGCCCGAATCCGCTGCAAAGCCCAATGAGTAAGCTCTCCCAGCTTCGCTCCTTTGCAGTATTCGGATTGGTCCCCGGGCTCGTTGGGTTTCTGATCCTTGCCAGCTGGAGTCTGGCGAGCGCTGCGCCGTTTCCTGTCAGCGCTGGATTGGCCCTGCTGGCCACAGCCATTGGAGGTTGGCAGCGCTTTCTTGCAGGTTTCCAGGACCTCTTTCACGGGCGAATCACGGTCAATGTATTCGTGGTGGTCGCACTGAGCGCCACGCTCGCGATCGGGGAGTTCCGTCCAGCTGCAATCATCATTTTCATCATGGTCGTGGTGGGGGCGTTGGAGACTTTCACCATGGACAAGAGCCGGCAGAGCATCCGCAGCCTCTTGGATTTAACTCCGAGAACCGCCACAATTCGGGTGGGGCAGCAAGAAAGGATCGTTCCCGTGGAGGAAATTCAGGTCGGGACGGCTTTTATTGTCCACCCGGGGGAACGAATCCCAGTTGATGGAGTGGTTTCCGGTGGCACGAGTAGCGTCAATCAGGCGCCGATTACTGGTGAGTCGATGCCGGTTGAAAAATACGAAGGCTGCGAGCTTTTCAGCGGCTCTCTGAATTTAACGGGGCGCATGGAGGCCCGCGCAAGCAAGGTTGGGGAAGACACGATGCTCGCCCGCATTGTGCAACTGGTCGAAAAGGCGCAAACCACAAAGGCTCCGATTCAAAATATCGCCGACCGATTCACTGTTTGGTTCCTGCCAACGGTTCTGGTGCTGGCGGTGATCGTTTACCTGACGTCTGGCGACCTCAAATCCGCTGTTTCAATTCTCTTGGTCGCTTGTCCCTGTGCTTTTGCAATCGCTACACCAACCGCCGTCACCGCAGGAATCTCAAACATGGCGCGGAAAGGTATTCTGGTGAAAGGGGGCATGTTCTTGGAAATCGCCGCAAAACTCGACGCTCTAGTCGTCGACAAGACCGGCACCTTCACGATGGGGCAACCTTCGGTTCTGGAGGTCATTAGTTTTTCAGATGCATCCAAACTCGAAGTCCTCCAACTGGCGGCCGCGGCGGAGAAATATTCCGAGCATCCCCTTGCAAAAGCGGTTCTGCAGCGGGCCAAGGCGGAGGGGCTTGAAATTCCGCGTCCTGATGAGTTTAAAATTGAGGTTGGCAAGGGGGTGCTAATCCGATGGAAGGACGAAGCGATCGCAGTCGGGCAGCCAGACTATCTCCGCAGCCGGGGGATTGCGCTTTCCTCCGAGATGGATGGCCTGATTTCCGGACAGCTGGAGCAAGGAAGGACCGTTATCGTGGTGGCACGGGGAACGAAAGCTCTCGGCCTGATCTCAATAGCGGATGAGGTCCGCCCTGAAACGCGGAACGTGATTTCGACTCTGTACCGTGTTCTTGGAAATACGAACATCACGATGCTGACCGGAGACAATCCCCGGGTGGCGGCTTCGGTCGCCGAGCAGATAGGGATAGAGCGGGTAGAGTCGGGAATGCTTCCGGAGGGCAAGTGCGATTTTATTAAGCGGCTACAAGAATCCGGTCTCGTTGTTGGGATGATCGGCGATGGAATCAATGATGCTCCAGCTCTCGCCTTGGCAGACGTAGGAATTGCGATGGGCGCGTCTGGGACTGATGTCGCGATTGAGGCAGCTGATGTGGCGCTAATGAATGACAACCTGGAACGGGTGGCGGATTTCATCTTGCTCTCGCGAACCGTCATTCGGCGCATCAAGGCGAACATTTTTCTTTCGCTCATCTACAATGTGGTTGGGATGATTCTTGGTGCGTTCGGTTTACTGTCTCCGATCATCGCGATCATATTTCAGGAAGCTGGCTGCATCAGCGTGGTTTTTAGCTCGACTCTCCTCCTCTGGGCGCGGCCGAAACGACTGCCCGCTTAGCGCCTTGGTCTCAGCCATGAATGGAACTTGCCTATGAATGAGCGAAAGAAATGTTACGGCAAAATGTTACCAGACTTCGGGAAAGAACACTTCAATGAGTGGAACCAGGGCAAAGCCTTCTCCGTTATGATTGAAAGCTCCGGGATTGGAGTGCAGTCATACACGCTCAAGAGCAAACCGGATGAGTGGGAAGATTGCCTCGTCTGTGCGGATTATAGAACATGTTACGACTTGAGCATGGCGAAGCTTCATCTCTGGCGTGAAATCCAGTCTTTCACTTAAAGCATTCGCTGATCCGGAACGGCAGAAATACGGGATCTCACAGCTCCCGCTAGGCCATCACCGCCAACCCCGACCTTGGTCCGCGGTGAGCGCGTTTTGCCAGAAGCCGCGCTTCGCCACCGCCCACCAGCCGGTACTGGAGGCTCCCTGCGACATGGGAGAAGCCGTTCTTGTCCGGTGCATCGCGGAACTTCTCTGCGCCGCCGGTCTGCACTCGCTTGTAGGCATATCCGCCCGCAATCGGCCTGCCGCAGCACCCGGCAGTTAGGGTGCACCAGTAATCCAGGGGAGCCATCCACCAGCCGCGTTAGGGAACCTGCAGAGACGCAATCAATGCGCTCTTGAGCGGAGTTGCGATGAACTTTGGTAAGGGGCCGGCGTGGGTCGGGCGTTTAGGGCTCTTTTTTTCGCAAGGGTACCCTCCACATGCCTTTTACGGCGGAGTTTTTTAGAGTCGACTAGCATATGGGGTCCGATGGCTACCCGTCGTTCCTGGGCAGTGGCCTCGCTGCCTCGCTCACTGCCCCACTTTGTTCCACCCGGCAGTCGCCTCTGGGGCTTCAGAAGCCTCTCAATGGTGCTCTCAGGAAAACGGCCTTAAAATTCATAGAAACCTGACGTAGTTTCCGAGGAAATCCACGGTGCCGTTCAGTCAACCGATTTGAAGGGAGTTGTCATTGAGATTGCCCGGGAACGGCTTCGCGCCTATATTTATTGTGAGATGGTAAATGCATATGCCGATCGAAAGAACCATCACTAAGCGCCCTCTCCGGAGCCTCCGGGCACGCCCCAATGCGTGGGCAAAATGCTCTGCCACCGAGCGTCTGTCTGCAATGGCTGTGATTTGCCAAACCCACGACGATGGAAAACCTCAATCCCGACTTTCTCGACTTCATTACTCTTTTGGAACGAAGGTCCGTTGAGTACCTCATTGTGGGTGGCTATGCGGTAGGATTTCACGGGTTTCCCCGATACACTGGCGATATTGATTTTTTCGTCAGAATCAACGAGGAGAACGCGGAAAAGCTGGTCCGAGTTCTTGATGATTTTGGGTTTGGCGGAATTGGGATCGAAAGGGAGGACTTTTTGAAGCCGTCTTTCGTCGTTGAAATCGGCCGGGAACCCAGGAAAATTCAGATTCTTACCGGCATTGACGGAGTGAGTTTTCAGGAGTGCATTCAAAGCGCGGTGGAATGCGAGTATCTTCAAAGAAAGCTGAGGTTCATCGGATTAGACGCACTGGTCCGGAACAAAAGGGCTTCGGGTCGACCAAAGGATTTGATTGATGTCCAGGAACTCACCGGTCTCCAGGAGCGGTTGGATGATCGTCCTTTGTAAGCTGCCTATTTGTAAGCTGCCTTAGTCTTGGCTGTGCCACCCAGCGGCTCGGGGAAACGAGACGGCCGTGCAGAATTGCAATGGGCTCGCACCAGATGGACGTAGCGAAGCGAGGGCATTCACACAGCAGCGAAGGCAAACGCCGGTCTGGAAGCGCGGATAGCAGGATGCGATCGTTGAAACCCGACGATGCTTGATGGAAAAAAAGACATTTGGAGACATAAACCTGGCAGCCTTGAACCCTTCACCCAGCACGTTAGTCGAAGCAGAGTCCCGGGGACACCGACTTTGGAATTCCAGTTTGGTTAAGCGTACTGTGGTATTTATGGGGCAGCCTTGAGCCAAATCGCTGTGCGGTCGTGGTGCCAGTTTGTATGCATCTGTCGGAATTGGGCGGGCTTTGTTGCATGACCGGTTGCCCTGTGCTGGTCAGATGTGGTGGATGTTTTTGAGTAGCAAAAGCATTGACTGCCAATAAAATGGGCGTGTGAATTTTTTTAAAATAAAAACGGTGTCGCGTATTGTGGCGTTCTGCGTCGGGGTTGCAGGCGCTTTCGCTCAGGATAACGGGGCGGCCAAATCTGAAGCCGACCCAGTGGTTGGAAGGTGGAAGGTTGCAGGCAATTGGTTTTGGGAGTTTCAACCAGACGGAACCATTCAGCTTTTTGAAAGCAACGGTGAAGCT
>CAMDSZ010000075.1 GCA_945906945.1 Akkermansia muciniphila | reverse complement strand
GAGAAAAGGCCGACTTTCGTCGTCGACCATCACAAAAACCCCATCCCTCTCGCTTAAAAAATCCCCCTGCTGCACCTGATCGATCTTCATCTCGTACTGCAGACCAGCACACCCGCCTTTCTCGACATAAACCCTGAGACCGGACCTTTCGGGCGAATTGCTCGGCAGAAGGGAGCGAAGATGCACTGCGGCGGCCTGAGAGATCTGGAGCATTGCTCTAACATATCCATGTGCGCCCCCTCAGTCAAATGGAGGGAAGCCCTCAAAAATCAGGCCGAAAACATGCCTCAATCCACCCGAAGAGCGGACCTCTCAAGCCTACCGCCGGAATCTTCACACTGAAAGGCCGACGCACCCGCAACCAAACGGAAATCCTCCTCCGACCGCCAAGCTGCAAAACAAAACTGCCTCCCAAACAGCAAGCACGCGCCCCGCCCACCAAAACCGAAACTCTAAATGCAAGCTCGGGTTGGCGATCCCGACAGAAGGCGAGAGAGGATGGAAAACATGGGAGGCAAGGGTGGAGGACAAAAAAAAAGCGACATTGAGCCAGGGGCGCCTGATCCCACAGTTTCATCCTTGACTGAACTCGCGCGCATCGTCCCAAAACTCGCGCGCATCGGCCCCCAGCGTCCCCGCCCGTTAGTAAGCGTCTCAATGCTCACGTATCGCCATGAGAAATACATTAAAGAAGCAATTCTCGGCGTATTGATGCAAGAGACAAACTTCCAGATCGAGGCCGTCATATCAAACGATCATTCTCCCGATGATACCGACGCGATCATCCGCAGTGTCATCCACAATCATCCCAGAGCGGACCGCATCCGGTACATTCGCCATGAGCAAAACCTCGGAATCATGGCGAACGCACTCGACAACCTAAAAAAATGCCAGGGCGCGTATCTAGCTTTTTGTGAAGGGGACGACTGCTGGACCGATCCCCTGAAGCTGCAAAAACAAGTCGACGAGCTACAACAAAATCCTACCTCAGATCTTTGCTTCCACCCCGCCCAAACTTTTTATGGGCAACAGCCGACAACCGAGTTGTTCGGACTACAAGCGTTCCGCAAAACGCGCATTTCCGCACATGAAGTGATCGCTGGCGGTGGAGATTTTTGTCCGACTGCATCGGTTGTGATACGCAAGGAGATCTTTGAGCAATTAAAAAACTTCTTAAACACCACGCCGATTGGAGATTACTTTTTGCAAGCAGTCGGCAGCTTGCGCGGCGGCGCGATTTACCTTCCGCAGCCCATGTGCATCTACCGTAAAGGCACGCCGTTTTCTTGGACGACAGACATGCAGTCGCTTGAAAATCGGGAGAATTTCTTCTGGCTCATTTTCGATTCCTTAAAACGGTTTGATGGCTTTTTAAGCCACTCTAATTCACAGCCTTTAAACATCGAAATCGAAAGACAGTACCTTCACCTTTCGCTTACTTATCTAAAACAGGGTCTTATCGAAAAATATCAAACGCTTTTCAAAGAGTTTGCGAAGCGACACCCGATCTCACCCCGCATCGCAATTCTTCACGCGGTGGGATTGCAATTACAGTCGGAGTCATTCACCCGAGAGTTAGACCGTTGGTGCTTTGCAAAGCCGAACACGCTATCGAGAGCGCTTCGGCGGTGTGCGAAAACCCTTTCCCAATTCGAGCATAGCTGCCGACTGCACACACAGCGAAACTCCCAAGCCCAAGTCGGCAGCGTGAATACAAAATGAGTCCAAAAACCATTTACGTGACCGAACCAGCGATGCCCCCGCTCGAGGATTTTATCCCCTATTTACAACAGATATGGTCCACCAAAATCCTGACTAATGGCGGCCCCTTTCACCAGCAATTGGAAGCGGCCCTCTGCGCGCACCTAAATGTGAACCACATCTGCCTATTCGCGAACGCAACCATCGCCTTGGTCACCGCTCTTCAAGCGATGCGTATTTCAGGAGAAGTGATCACCACCCCCTATTCCTTCGTGGCAACCGCGCACTCCCTACTTTGGAACGGCATCAAGCCGGTCTTCGTTGATATTTCGCCGGACACCTTAAACATTAATCCCGATAAAATCGAATCCGCCATCACCCCACAAACAACCGCAATCATGCCGGTCCATTGCTACGGCCATCCATGTGACGTTGATGCCATTCAAAAAATTGCTGACATCTACAATTTAAAAGTGATCTACGATGCTGCTCATGCGTTTGGCGTCACTATTGAGACTGGCAGCATTTTGAATCACGGAGACCTGTCGGTATTGAGTTTTCACGCAACAAAGGTTTTCAACACCTTCGAAGGAGGCGCCATTGTCTGCCCCGACGCCAAGATCAAACAGCGCATCGACAACCTCAAAAACTTCGGAATCGTCAGCCAGGTTAAGGTTGTGGCACCCGGCATTAACGGAAAAATGAGCGAGATAAACGCCGCATTTGGCATGCTGCAGCTCAAAGGAATCAAAAACGCCCTGCAGCGCAGGAGGGAAATTGATGCGATCTACAGAGAGCAACTAGCCCAGGTCAGGGGGATCCGCTGCCTGGAGCACTCCAGCGAAAAAGAGGCTAACTACTCTTACTTCCCAATCCTGGTTGGAAGCGAATACCCACTCAGACGAGACGCATTGTTTGAAAAACTAGCGGACGCCGGAATCCATGCCAGACGCTACTTCTACCCTTTGATCACAGAGTTTCCAATGTATCGAAGCCTCCCATCCGCCGCACCTTCAAATCTGCCGGTTGCGATCAAGGCCGCAAACGAAGTCCTATGCCTGCCCATCTACCCGGACCTGTCGCGCAGCGAACTTCAAACGATCATCAATGTGATTCGAGAGTCGATATGAAAACTGCAATCATGCAACCCTACTTCCTCCCGTATGCGGGGTATTTTCAACTCATCGAGGCCGCAGACCGCTTTATTCTGTGCGATGACTTTCAGTACACCCGCCACGGGTGGATGACTCGAAACAGGTTTTTGCGGGACGGCAAAGATGCACTTTTTAGCCTGCCGATCAAAAACGATTCAATCTCCAAGCAAATCCGAGAACGCGAGGTCGCAGACTCCTTTGATGGAACCCCGATCTTGAATGGATTCCGAAACGCCTACCGCAAAAGCCCATTCTTCAATGAAACCATGGCGCTTGTGGAGTCGATTGTTCAATTCCCGGGGCGGAACCTATTCGATTTTCTGGAGAACTCAATTACGAGAGTTTGCGTTCACTTGGGAATCAAAACCCCGAATGGAAAGACTTCTGATTTTGCGATAGATTCAGCCCTCAAAAAAGAGGACCGGGTGATTGCGCTTTGTACCGCGATCGGCACAAGAGAATACATCAACTCAATTGGAGGCCGAGAGCTTTACTCCAAGGAGCAATTTCAAAGTCACAGAATAAAGCTTTCGTTTCTTGATTCAAAGCCTCTGACCTACGCTCAGCTCGGCAAGGAGTTCGTGTCTTCTCTTTCGATCGTAGATGCTCTCATGTTCAACTCAACAGACGCTGTTCGATCATACCTGCACACCCAGTACGAGTTGGTTTAAATCGGCGCTTTGCTCCACACAGGCAAACCTGCCGCCCTAAGAAGTCAACACTTCACTGTAGTTAACAAAAAAGAGCACAGCACTTTTATGCGACGCATTTTTGTATCCGGAGCTAGCGGCATTGTAGGATATGGTATTCTGCGCTCACTCAGAAGATCCGGGCATGACCTCCTTCTTGTGGGCAGCAGCATTTTTGAAGACTCAGTGGCGCCTGGATTCTGTGACATATTTGAAACTGCCGTACCAACAGCGGATCGATGCTATTTGGAATGGCTGAACTGCGTTTTGGAGAAACATAGGATCGAACTACTAATTCCCGGAATCGAGGCTGATTTGTACAAGTGGAGCGATAACGCGGACCGCATCCAGACCTTCGACCGCCGCATTGTTTTAAACAACCTGAATCTCATCTCTCTCTGCCGAGACAAATGGCTTTTCTATAGAGAGATGCGGCGACTCAATTTAGCAACCACTATACCCTCAAGCCTGCACACTGACTTTAAGGCTCTCGAAGAAGAATTCGGATTACCTTTTCTCCTCAAGCCTCGTTGCGGTTTCGGCTCAAAGGGCATCGTGAAGATCCAAAACGAGGAAACGTTTGTACAATATCAGGCGAAGGTCGGTTCGGATTTGATGGTTCAACCTTTCATCGGCTCGGAGAACGAAGAATATTCATCAGCTGTGTTCGGTGATGGGAATGGAGGATTCTCGACGCACATCACACTTCGTCGGAAGCTCTCAATACTTGGATTCACTGAAAAAGCCGAAGTAGTTGAAGACAAAAATGTGCTCGGTGCGATCGTCGAACTTTGCGCGCACTTTTCGCCACTTGGCCCGACCAACTTTCAATTCCGCTTTCATCACAACCAAATCAAATTACTCGAAATTAATCCGCGTATTTCTTCCTCCACTTCGATCCGAACAGGATTCGGCTATAATGAGCCGGCGATGGCAGTGGACTATTTTTTAAATGCCAAGCCTCCCGTACAACCGCATATCAAACAGGGACGGGCGGTCCGGTACTGGGAGGATTACCTCTTTACGATGCAAGAGGGTGAGAGCGCAGCGGCTGTGTGTTGAACCAATGCACCTCGGGCAGCAAAGCCCCCAGAGCAAGCAACTCGCACTTACCTCACCCTAGCGTAGGGCGAGTGATGTACGCGTCCCTTAGATAGAGCGGCTCGAGCGCTCCCGACTGGATAATTCCACACCCCGCTGACGCAGCATGCGCAAGGACCGAGGCCTGAGGAGTCACGATCAGCGGACTCCATCCAACAGAAGCTTCCTCGCTCATAATCAGTGGAACTCCCGCTGCAGCCAGCCTTGCAGCGACTGCCTCAATCGACCCCACTAACTCCGGCCCGATGACACACCGACCGCCTATCACCTCAGAGAAATACCAGCTTCCACGGCGCGCATCGCCGACCACCACGAAGTGCGCGCCCAGTGGCTGCATCGCAACGGGACTTGGGATGCCCAGCAGTTCGCATCCGAAAACCGCCTGCAACCCCATCGCCGTGGCGATCGCAATCCGGACCCCGGCGTAAGACCCCGGCCCCAACCCAACAACAATCCTGTCCACACCCCCCAACACCTCCAACCCAACTGCAATTCGCGGGGCGAGCTCCCCCGACAGCGAGCGTTTTGCAGGAAAATCCTCTCCCCACAACTGTTGACCGGAATGCCACCCCGCCAGAGATGCCGTATCGGTGGAGGTTTCAATCGCAAGAATCCTCATCGCCGCACCTCCACTCGCCGCGTTTGATCCAGCTGAATGACAAAATTCAGCCACACCGCCTTGGCTGGGACTTCATCTGGAAACTTATCCGCCCATTCCACCAGACAGACCGCTGCGTGGTCCAAGTAATCTTCCCACCCGATATTTTGCAATTCTCGCCCTGACTCGAGTCGGTAAAAGTCGAAATGGAACACGGGGATTCGGCCCGCGTGATATTCATGCACCAGGGTGAAGGTCGGGCTGGTCACCTCCTGCGGGTCCCCCCCAAGACCGGCAACGATGCCTTTGGCAAAATGGGTCTTACCCGCCCCGAGATCTCCAGCAAGACAGATGACCTCGCCGCCCGCCAGCGACTCAGCAAAGCGCCGTCCGGCCTCCACCGTTTCCTCGGCGCTATTTGAAATGATGATATCCACCGGTTTTAAAAAGCTCCCTCGGTTGACATGAATTTTCCTGAGCCGTCAAAACCCCGATCCGGGTCAGGGGAACTCCCGGAAACTTGAGCATCCAGTCATCCAAAAGTTTCGGCACCTTTCTTGGACGGCAAGCTAAGAGTAGCTCAAAATCCTCCCCATCGTTGAGGGCCGAGTCAATTGAGCACCCCTCGTTCCTAGGCACCGTGTCTGGATCAATCCGCACGCCGCAGCCGCTGGCAAGGGCAAGCCGAGGTGCGTCGGCGGCAAGTCCGTCGGAAATGTCCATCATAGCCGAAATCTTAAAATGCTTTGTCAACCAGCGCGCCTCCTTCAAACGCGGCACGAAATCCAAATGATGCCCATTACGCAGCGATCCGCCCAGCCGCCCCGTCACCAAGAGCGAATCCCCCACCCGTCCTCCAGACCGTAAAACGAGTCTCTCCTCTTCAACCCATCCCGTGAGAGTCACGCTGCACACAAGCGGCCCCTCGATCCGGCCAGTTTCACCACCTACAACCGAAATGCCAAATCGTTCAGCCGCCGCCCCGATCCCTTTGTACAAAGCTTCAAGCTGCGACCAGGAGGTTCGCTGCGAGGCATGCACAGCTACCAGCGCATGCTTGGGAGAGCCGCCCATGGAGGCAACATCGCTCACCGAACGGCAGATTGCCTTCCATCCCACACGATTCATCTTTTCACCGGAAACAAAATGGACGCCCTCGACCACAGAATCCACCTTAAGCAGCTGCAACTTCCGAGCCCGATGCACCCGAACCACGGCACAATCATCCCCCGGGCCCGTGACTACAGAGGACGCGGGTTTCGGAAGGGTCTTCAGAAGCCCGCCGACGACGGCGTCCTCCCCCATCACTCCTAATGTCACTGAGGCAGCCATCCTTTAGATTGCAAGTAAATGAGAACAAGACTGATCGCGTTAAAACAGGAGTGCATGAACACGGAAACCCAGAGGCTTCCGAATCTCTCAAGCGCCACTGTCAAACAAATCGACAACACAAATAGTCCTGGAAACGCGGCGACGTTGCCGTGAGAAACAGCGAAAAAGCTGCTCGTGATCACCGCCGCCCATCCCGCTCCGAGTTGGGGCTTAACTAGGGAATAGAAGTAACCGCGAAAAACCGTCTCCTCCATGAGCGGCGCTACCACAACAGCCGACAGGCACATCAAACGCACGGCGCTAAAGTTACCCTCTTCTGAAGCGCGACGGAACACGGTGACCAGCTCCTGTTCCTGTGTATTTTGAGGAAAGAGGTAGTGAGATCCCAAATTGGCCGCCCAAACCGTGGGCAAAGCCAAACCAAGAAGCATCGCCGCCCGAAAGAAAGCAGGGGACAACCCGTCCGAGCGCATTCCAAAAGCTTCGTAAGGCAACCCGCGCCCCCGCGCAAATCCGAGGGTCGCCCCAAGGATGGACAACATCAACACGAGGTTCTCCATCAACTGTTCGATACGGATGTCACTCGCAGCGGAGCTTTGCTTGAAAAACGAGTTCAATCCACCCCACACAAAGTATGCCGCCAAAACACTGGCAAAAAGCAGGTCCGGCACTCCGAAGAACTTCACCTGCACCCGGCCGCCCCGATTGCGAAGATCCATCGCCACCGATACATAGTAAGCCCCTCCAGCCACCACTGGAGCCGCCAGCAGGAGCAACAGAGGAATTGAATCGAGGGATGGAAAATTCATCAAGGAACCGGATCAGGGCATCAGTACCGGGCTCAAAAAGTAGAGCCTTCCACGACGCGGAGACGCCTTCAGGCCGCCCTCCATGTCCACCTGTAACCGCCCTCCCCTCAGGGGCGATTCCATCAAAAACCGGGCGAGTTTCCCGAAATGAAACGGTGATTCGTAGCGGATCAAGCCTGCGCCCGGAGCATTGGAAAGCTCCCGGACCTTCAGCAAGGCTTGGTCAACGCCTCCGAGCGCGTCCACTAATTTTTCGCGCTTTGCGTCCGTGCCGGAAACAATCCGCCCATCGGCTACCCCATTGCGCAACGCTGCCTCATCAAGATTACGCTCCCTTGCCACGATGCCCACAAACCGATCATAGCTCTGCGCGATCAATCCCTGCACGTATGCGCGCTCCTCGTCAGTGAGGTCACGGGCTCCGTTGAGCATATCCTTCATCTTGCCGCTCTTGAAAGTCTCCATCGACAGCCCCAGTTTCTCAAAAAGCTCCTTATAATGCAGGCTTTGGATGATCACCCCGATCGAGGCTGTGATAGTCGTGTCATGGGCGAACAAATAGCTGCCTCCGCAGGCCACATAATACCCCCCGGAGGCCGCGACGCTCATCATCACGACAACCACCGGCTTCACCTCCCGCGTCTTTCTCACAGCGTCGTAGAGAATGTCCGACGCCGTCACCTCGCCACCGGGCGAATCAATTTTCAGAAGCACCCCCGCGACCGTTTGATCCTCTCGGGCCCGCCGCAGCTGCTGGACAAGGTTCTCGTAACCCAGCCCCTCAATGTCTCCCCCGTCCTCAGCGCCAATCACGCCCTTGAGCTCAATCAAGGCAATCCGACGCTCACTCCGAGCAGCCTCCGGAGTCGCAACCTCCACCACCCTCTCCTCAAAGTCTGGAAAACGCGGCCCTATCTTCACCGCACTCTGAATCTTGCCGGATTTCGACGCAAAAAAAGAAACGTTCAGGATAACGCTCAGGATCAACAACACCCCGAGCATCCCGGCAAAACAGCCAGACTTTTGATTACTCATAGAAACCCGAAGGCTGACTCAGGGGAATCCCGCCCGCAAGCCCCCAAATCCCACAAAAGCCTCCCGAGCCACTCCCTCGACGAGCTCCCTGCCATCCCCAGCGCAAACACGCCCACTCAAAGCACACCCAACCCTGCCAACTCATCCTCCAGAAGCGGATGCCTTCCAGCTTGATATTGATGAGAGCGAATCCCCTGCCCCCTTGCCGCTCCGACGTTTTCAGGCAAGTCATCGATGAAAAACGCCGAGCCAGCCCGAAGCCCGAACTTTTCAAGGGCGTGCGTGTAGATCCCCGGATCCGGCTTCATCAAACCCGCCTCGTGGGAGAACACGCGATCCTTAAAATGCTTGAACACCGCGTACTCAGCCAAAAAATATTCGGCGTGGAGATTATTGGTGTTTGAGAGCAGATACAGCGGGAACCGCGAATTCAACCGCTCCACCAGTGAATGCATTTGCGGGATGGGCTCAAAAATCTCCTGCCACGCACGGACCAACTCAGCCCGCGCCCCACCATACTCGAGCGCCTTGATCGCCCCATCAAGGAAGGCGTCACCAGAAATGCGCCCGCTTTCAAGGTCCATTTTAAGAGGCTCCAGCCTCCCGTTAAAATCCTCAACCCTTACGCCGCACTGAGGCGCAATCCGACGCACAACCCGCCCGAAGTCAAAACTCAAAAGGACGTTTCCGATATCAAAGATGACAGCCTCTATCATTTGCTAATGAACTCCGCAAAACTCGGGGCGTTCAATCTTAATTGAACGCACGCACACCGAAAACAGGTTCGCCACCGCCAGCAAGCCCCGCTGCGCCAGCGTTTGCCCCCCCACCGATCTGACCCCTGATCCACTCGGCGGCATCTCGCGCGGCGGCAGGCCGACTCAGGGCGATAACATGGCGATGCATTTGGAACCACACAGATGCCCCATTTTCGAAAACACGCTCCACCGTGGAAGCCACCACCTCGTTAGTCGGACAAAACGCCCCACATCCATTTTGCAAAATCAACCGGGCATTGCCCTCCTCCTGCCCAGGCAGGATCTGGGTCACGAGCATCGGCACGCAGCCAGCCAGCGCCTCCTGCACCATCGCGCCGCCCGCTTTCCCAATCAACAAATGATGAGAGCGAATCAGCCCCGGCACGTTCTCCACCCACCCCAGCACTCGCAAGTCTCTGCCCATGCGCGCGGCAAGCTCAACCAAACGCCGCCCCAGCTCCTCGTCCTTGCCCACGGTGACGCTCAACTCGATTCCTCCCTGGCGCAGCAAGCGCTCCACCAAAAGAACCGCTCGCTCCCGCTGGCCATTGACCATGAACAAAACGCGCGGCAACCCTCCATCCACCAAGGGATCCTCCCGCTTCAAACCGTCATCCGCGAACCTCAGCGAAACAGGAAAGCCACTCACTCGCACCTTTTCCCTCGGCACACCCGCCGCGAGCAAGACCTGTGCAGTATCCTCATTCGCGACACAGAAAACGTCCGCACCGCAACGAAGCCACACCGAGTTCACCGTGATCGAGTCCGTGATCATGACATACGACTTCACCGGGCCGATCCCCGCCTCCCGCACTGCGGCCTCGAGGACATAGCCGTAAACCGGATAAACGCTTACAATCACGTCCGGCCTGAATTGGCTCAAAGCGCGCTCCAATTCACCGCGCAGGGGAGTCAGAAAACGCGCCAAAAACCGCAGAACCGGCAGACGGTCCAGCACAGAGTATATGGCAGCCCACACCCTCGGGGCATGGTTGACTAACCACAGATAATCGCGCCGACTTTTCTGGTAAAACCGTCCAAACGCAGGTTCGAAAAGATCCATCACTTCCGTCTGAAATTCGTCTCCGAGAGAGTCGAATCCCTCCTTCAATCCACGCGCCGCTGCATTGTGCCCCTCTCCAAATCCCGCCGTCAAAATTAGCACGCGTCTCATCTGCTCTAACCTGCGCTTCGAGCAGATTTTTTCTCAAGCCTCAAATCTGTAACAATCCAGCGACAGCAGGAGGGCAAACCCGTGAACAACACGCCCAGCTGCGACCAAAAACCGCTTCAGTTCGAAAACACGCACTCCCTCTCGGCATGTTTCTCCAACAGCTTCAAGTAAAGCGCACGGGGAATCTCGCGGGCACCAAATGTGCGCAGATGGGGGGTCACCCACTGGAGATCCAGCAACCCGAATCCGTTTTCGAGCATGTGCTCCACTAACCAAACGAGCGCCACTTTGGACGCATCCGTCACGCGATGAAACATTGATTCACCAAAAAAAACCCCTCCAAGAGAGACACCGTACAAGCCGCCCACGAGCCGACCCTCCAGCCAGGTTTCCACCGAATGTGCGTATCCGATGTTATGCAACGCCGCGTAACTGCGCTTAATGCGACCGTCGATCCACGTTTCGGGTCGCGACGCGCACCCATTCATGACCTCCTCGAATGCGGTGTCCACACGCACCTCAAATTTTCTCTTATTCAATGCACGCCGAGTGCCGTGCGGGATGTGGAATTCCTCCAAAGGCAGCACTCCGCGCGGATCCGGGGAATACCAAGCCAGCTCACCGTTTGGATGCGCCATCGGAAAGACACCCTGCCTGTAGGCATTCAGGAGAATCTGAGGAGGAATCATCACCGAAGAAGCCTAATGCGCCACCGCCCATCAGCCAATGGGGGAATGCAGCCCGTGCGCCTCAGCAAAAGGACGGCGTTTCTGAAAGTGAATAACCCTGCGCAGGGCTCGGGGATCCGCTCACAGGCGGGCGCCTACTCCCCAAGCGCGCGCGCCACTGCATCCGCCGCCCTCGCCGCGGCACCGCAACTGCCCAGTCCCGAAATCACCGAGGCGAACGCCGCCTGCTGCGCCAACCGCGCCGCAGGTTTATCCAAGAGTTCCCCAACCGCCGCGGCCAACCGCTCCGGGCTAGCGGTCGCTTGAAGCAATTCCGGGACAATTTCCCTGCCAGCCAGAACGTTGGGCATCCCGATATGAGGCAGTTTGACCAGCGCCCTGCCGACTACCCAGGTTAACCACGACACCTTGTAAGCAATTAGCATCGGCAAGCCAAAGAAGGCTGACTCCAATGTCGCCGTTCCCGAACAAACCATCCCCACCGTGGCCTCCTGGGCCAGCCCGTAAAACCGGTCCAGTCCGACCTTACAGAACCCCGGATCATAGCCTCTCGACGCCATATGCTCCTTCATCCATCCCGCAAGCCTGGCATTTGCGGCCGGCGCCTCAAACTCCAAATCGGGCCGAGCAGCCCTCAGAAGTCCTGCCGCTTCCAACATCACCGGAAAAAGCCGCTTCACCTCACGATCCCTGCTCCCAGGGAACAACCCCACCAACTGATCGCGCCGCTCCACGCCAGACCTCAACTTAGCGAGCGAGTCTAACATGGGATGCCCCACAAATTCCGTCCGCAATCCAGACGCCTCGTACAATGCTTTTTCAAAAGGAAAAATGCACAGCATCCGATCCAGAAACTTAGCCATTTTTGGAATTCGACCGCGATTCCACGCCCAAACCTGCGGACTGATATAAAAAAGCGTCTTCATCGCGGGATGACGCGCCTTCACTTGCCTGGCCAGGCGCAGATTAAATCCAGGGTAATCTATGAACAGAACGGCCTCCGGCTGGATGCGTCCGATTTCCGCAATCATTCGGTCCATCTGCGTTTTGAAATACCCGTACTTTTTGATGACATCCCAAAACCCGACTACAGCCTCACCGGACCAGTCCATGAACGGGCCAGTCGCGAGTTTCGCAATGCGCGGACCTCCAGCTCCGACAATCTCTAATTCTGGCAACAGCTCCTTGAGAGCCGACAAAACCTCGGCCCCGCGAGCGTCTCCGCTCTCCTCACCTGCGACTACGTACAAAATCTGTTTATTAGACATCGCAGCAAAAAATGATCGCAGTTAGAGCGAAGCGCGCGCACCAGCCGGATGCTGCGCGTTGTGCTCCGAGATGCGACGAGCCACATCGAGCGCAAGCTCAAGCGCTGCCGTCCCCTCACGCCCGCTGACCTTTGGTTGCGCCCCAGCCCGCGCACACGCCACAAAATCAGCCAACTCGCGCTTCAGCGATTCACCTTTCTCTATCGGCACAGGCTCACGCACAATCTTCCGGCCCGCGAACTCACTCACAATGGTCGAGTCGCTTGAGGCAAAAAGCTTACTCAGAAGCGAACTCTCCTTCTGGTGCGCATCCGCCATCCGATACACGAATCCCTCCTGCCTCATGTAATCAAGCGAGAGATAACAGTCCTCCTGAAACACGCGAATCTTCCGCAACCGCTCGGGGCTCACTCGGGACACCGTCAGGTTCGCCACGCAACCGTTCTCAAACCGCAACCGAGCGTTTGCAATATCCTCACTGGCGCTCAGAACAGGCACGCCCACCGCATCTACCGAAACCACGGGAGAGCGGACCAAGTGGAGAATGATCTCAATATCGTGAATCATCAGATCCAACACGACTCCGATTTCTGTGCTCCGGCTCGGATACGGCGACAACCGGTGACTCTCAATAAAACGAGGCTGATGCAAGCGCGCCTCTAACGCTGAAAGCACAGGGTTGAACCTTTCCACATGACCAACCTGAAGAGCGAGTCCAAGCTTCTGCGCTATCGATACCAAGGCGCGCGCATCTGCAGTGGTCTCGGTAATGGGCTTCTCAACCAACACGTGCTTTCCCGCTTCGAGCAACGCTTTTCCGATCGGAAAGTGCGATGGTGTCGGCGTTGCTATCGTTGCAGCGTCCACGCTTGAGATAAACTCATCCAGCGAAGTTGTGAATCGCACGCCGTGCAGCTGCGCGACATCGCGAGCAGCCTGCGCGTTGGTGTCATATACGCAGACAAAATCCTTCCCCGCGACCTCAGCTAAGATTCGCGAATGCAGCCGCCCAATGTGCCCAGTCCCAATAACCCCGATTCGAAAAGACATATTCTCGACCTTGAAGGGTAACCTCGCCATTGCCAAGTCTCACCGCTTGCTTTGCCAGGTGCGCTCAAGGAACATCAAGAGGCACCCATCGTATCTTCCCCGCCCAACGACACGAGCTAGTCACCGCCCCCCCGCATGAAGATTCTTTCTTGTTTCCTTCTGTTTGCTGCAAGCCTCACGCAAATCACGCACGCAGCTCCGCAGCGCCCGAATATCGTACTCCTCTTCGCCGACGACCTTGGGATCAACGATATCGGTGCCTACGGCCGAAAAGAGCACTCAACGCCAAACCTCGACAAGCTCGCGAATGAGGGCAAGCGATTCACCACAGCCTACAGTGCCGCCGCCATTTGCTCGCCATCCCGAGCCGCACTGCTCACCGGGCAATCTCCTGCGCGGCTGCAGATCACCAACTTTCTGCCAGGGCGCAAGGACTGGCCAGGGCAC
>CAMDSZ010000074.1 GCA_945906945.1 Akkermansia muciniphila | reverse complement strand
GGAAGAAACACATTGGAGCTACTAATCGAACTTGTCAGCGCGTTGGTAAGGGTAATCACCCCCGTTCCAATGGATTGGATCGTCGTGCCAGAAGGAATCCCAGTTCCTGACACGACCTGCCCAGCCAGCAAATTACTGGTGGTAGAGACCGACAAGACATTGCTCCCAGCAGACCCCGTCCCCAAAATCGAACTCGTACCCGAGGAGAACAACGCATTCACCTTTGAGGGCGTCTGACTCAGCGCGGTAGTGAGCTTTGATTCGCTCGACACGCTGAGAACCCCGTCCCGATTGAACCCGATCCCGATGGAATCAAGGCCCAAACCAGAATAATTCCCGCTGCCATCGTCGTCAGCGATGTCTGCGTAAATACCTCCCGGATCCTTCACCGGACTAAAAATCCGAGAGCGAATAGAGGAAAGAAGGTTTTGAACATCCCGATTGCCGCTCAGTACACTTACGGTGACCTTCCCGTCAGAGGCAATCGTCGTCTTTGTCAAATCCCCAGCCAAAGCTCGAAGGTCATTGTACGCTTTGATGAACGTATCGATCTTCTCACGGGTCTGGGTCGCGCCAACGACTTCAAATTTGTAAGTTCCTGCCTGGGAGAACTTCAGCGTAGTCGCCCCAAGACCATGTGCGGACAGGTCGACCGAGTTTAAGGATGCAGTCGAGGACCCCACTACACGGCCATTCCTTGAGACACTGTACTCAGCACCCGCGCCCGGCGTGGAGTTCGGAATCGGGTTGCCCAGAAGCGCCTGCATCACTGGGTCGGTCGACTCGATGGAAACCGGAGAAGTGGTTGGCTCGGTGCTTGTGATGACGAGCCGACGCTTACTGGCATCAATGTAAGCCGTGACACCTGCGGCCGAGCTGTTGATCGCTGACGCCAGCGTACCTAGGGTGCTCCCGCTTGCGACCGAGATGGTCACGCCATTGATCTGGGTCGTCTGGCTGCCGCTCAGCCCATAGTCTGACAGCGAAGTTGCAGCTAACTTGGCATTGAGCGCAGCCAATGCGGCGTTTGGAATCGTCTGAGAACAAATCCCAGCGCTCTCCTTGAGCCCGAGCAACCCTAGGACGTTACCCCTGTCGGCAGCGCTCCCCAGAGGAGGCGTCACGGCGAACTCAAGGTTACCCTGAGTGTAATCATAGCTTGGAGGAACCCCCAACTCACCCGTCAGAAACTGCTCGACCGTCAACTGTAAATCAGCTGCGTCGATGACTAACTGTTGACCGTCTATTGTCACGGTAGACCCCTCTGTCACCCCGTAATCGCTCAAAACCAGTTCCGTTGCGGCATTTCGCAATTTACCCACCTCACCCTCCAGAATCGAGGGAGTCGCCACTTGGCTGACAACCACATCGTAGGTTCCCGCTACGGCGCCATCCTTGGTGGAGACGGATCCGGGATTTGCCAAAGCGACTCCGCCGGAGCTACTCGAGATCATCTTAGCGGATCGCGTGGAAGAGGACGCCGCCATGTTCAAAGCCGCAGCGGCCGTCTTAAGGCTTGAAACGGAGGCCTTAATCTTATCCAGCGCAGCCTGTTTGTCCGCCTGGGCCGCTTTTTTCGCCTTCAAGGCATCCTGGGGGATCCTCTCGATCCGCATCAACTGTTCGACAGTCGTCTTCCAATCCATTCCCGACGCCAGTCCTGTGAGTTGTATTCCAGCCATGATTGTAAGGTTCTTTCAGCGAATTTTAGCAGGATCCATACCCTGCCGCTCGAAGTTTGAAGTCAGACGTTTCATTAATCTTTCCACAAAGGAAATCTTTCAAGTGATTAGTCATCATTTAAGAGGCGAGAAGGGTTTTAGCTATCTTTTCTCCCATACACCCGCGCCCCCGTCGTTTGCCTTCAGTTCCAGCAACCGTGTCTTCAAAACCGTAGCCTCCCACTGCCCCGGAACAAGAGCCTCATGAAGGTACCCGTAATTCAATACCGAACCACTCGCCCCGAGCAGCAACCGAGACACTTTTCCCTGCGCACCCATCCCCATCACCGCCATCCGATTCCGAGGCCCCTGGATGAGCAAATCAAAAAGGCGCCCGAGATCTCCGGGCGTTTCCGCCGTGGCAGCAACTTTCACCACATCTGGTTTTACACGCTGCGCCAGCTTCAGTCGGCGGCCGAGAACTCCGAGCGTCGGCGTACCTGAAAAATGATGATCAGACACTATCACTTTCACCCCCATTGCTCTGGCGCTCGAAATTTCCCCCTCAAGCACCTCCAGCGAACGCAACTCCACGTCCACCCACTCGCAAAGCGGCAAAAACTGCCTAAACAATTCTCGCCGCTCTGCAAGACTCAGGACGCCCATGGCCCCTTCTTTCGGATGTCGAACCGTCAAAAGCAGAGGCGCAGGCAACTTAGAAATCGCCCTCAGCAGAGGCCGTGGATCTTGGGCGAACGCATCGACCCTTAGTTCCAGAATATCGACGGCCCCCTCCTTCAGCCTCAGGGCGCGCTTCAAGGCTCCGTTCGAGTGAATGGTTCCCACCACCAAAGGATGCCCTATTGTTTTGTTGAATTCGCCCTTCATGTTCCGGCCCATTAAAACTGCTAAACTGGCCGCCTGGAAGAGTCGGCCTGAATCCGCATTTTGTTTAACCCGTTTCAAAAAGAAACGACATAAGCCGATCCTCACCTTTGCCAAACGAAGTGGGGGACGGCTTGCGCACGTCCCCCACCCGCTTAACAACCCCAACAGGTTTAAACCGCCGTTATTCATCGCTTAACTGAGCCGCTGGAACCACCTGCTTCGGCACCCCAGTTGCCGACCAGAGCAACCGCGAGGCGGCATCCCCCGCTTTCTCATAGAACTCCAGCTTGATATCCACCCACTGCCCCAAGCTGAGCGATATCGCGCCCATGTTCTCTATCAGCGCATGGTCGGTCCAGTTGCTGATGAGAAGTTGCCCGTTGACCCAGAGCCGGATCCCGTCGTCGGACTGCGTGAAGAAGGTCACCGGCCCGGTCACCGGCGACTTTACCTTGCCCGTCCATCGTACCGAGAACCCGTCGGCGGCCAGCGCCCGCGAATCCGGAGAAGCTGCCCCCCACGCGAAGTCCACATTGGAATCAACCCGGGTTAACCGCAACCCCGACAGCGTAGAGCTACCGAAATATTGGGCGGTCAGCCCGCTCGAAGACACAGCGTTTATCTCGTAGTCGCTGATTACAGCCTTCGCCGCAACCGTCGTTGAACCGCTGCCCAAGAACGGCCCGCACTGCACAATCTGCGGCAGTCCAAGCAGGTCTACGAAACCCGCACTCGAGTACGTGATGTCATCCCGCGACACCGCAAAGGTGATCCGATCGCCCTTTCTCTCGAATGCCAGCCAAACGTCCGGCAACGATAACTTTCCAGCAACTGGCACAGCAACTACAGAGCCCCCTGTGACTGAACGGCTGAGCAGAGACAATGATCCATCGGTCGCCACCTGCAACGCCGCGAAACGGTCGACGGCTCCCAGACCTTCGCGAATCATCAGCGCGGATCGCGGGCCATTTCCACCCGAGACACTGCGGATGCGTATCGTATTCTGGAAATTTCCGGAACGCGGCTGCGACAAGAATCCACCCTGTTCAGCAGATCCGGCCTTCAGTCCAGCCCCAACCGCTTGCAGTTCCTTAGTGCCGTCAAGCAGGCTTGCGACAGACGCAGTGGCCCCTGCACCCAACGGCACCGCCTTAAAGACGGGCCTCAGCGCGGCCGCTGGCACCACCTGCTTCACCTGACTCGGACTGGACCATAGAAGCTTGCAAGCCGCCGATTGCGTGCCCTCGTAGAACTCGAGCTTTATCTCCGCAGGCACACCAGCCTGAAGAACGATTCCTCCCGAATTCTCAGTCAGGGCATGCACCGTCCAGTTGTTTACCAACTGCACGCCATTCACCCACAAGCGCACCCCATCATCGCTCTGTGTGTAAAATGTGTAGCGTTCGCTAAACTTTGGAATCACCTGACCTTCCCAACGCACCGAGTAGTTATCCGCAGCGAGCTGTGGATGCGGCGACTTGAGCGCCCAGTCAAAGTTTACTGTTTCATCCACACGCGCCACCACCGGGGCGGTCAAGTTAGTCGACGCGAAGTACGTCCCCAACAGTCCCGACTGAGTCACCTGTGGCGCACCAAGCAGACGCGTGAATGTCCAGTCAGATACCACAGCACGCACCGAATCGCTCGCAGATCCGCTCGCCGCAGAAAGCCCAACCTGCACCGAACTGCTGAGTCCGGCGATGGTGTAGCTTCCAATCTGTCGGTAGGTGACGCCATCCGCAGATGCAGACATACGCAGCACCTCGCCTTGTCGCTCAAGCATCAGCCAGGCATTAGGCATCCCCGCTGCAGTGCTCACCCCTGAAGGCACTATTTCCGCAAACATCCCAGCGGCGACAGTGCGCGCGCCAATACGCAGCTGATTTCCAGGTGTCACGGACAACATCGCTGAGCGCGCATTACCCGCCAAGGATTCGCGCAACATCACTCCCACCCGAGCACTGTCAGTCAAGGCGGCGACGCTCTGTACACGCACCTTCGCGCGAAAATCGCCGATCACATTAGTGCTTTCGAGTCTCAACGCATCAGACAAACTAGACGCTCCAATTCCTGATGCGTTGAGTTCCCACGAGCCGTCTGCAAGCAATCGCGAGGAGCCGCTGCCAGTCCCGATCACATTCCCGGTGAGCCCGCCATTAGACAAGTTATTGGCAGTCGCAGTGCTATTCACCGTCACGGTCACTCCAGCACTAGCCGTTGCTGTACCATCAGTGATCGTGTAACCGAATTGATCCGTGCCATAAAAGCCCCCATCAGGAGTATACTTCACTGCTCCGGAAACGATCGCTGCGGTTCCCCGTGATGGTTTGGAAACACTCAAGATGCTGAGCGGACTTGGCCCTGCATCGGAATCAACATCATTGGAAAGCACCGCAACCGTTACAGAACCACCCTCATTAGTTACCGCCGTATCGTTTGAAGCGACTGGAGCAACGTTTGCGGGCTTCGGGGCAGGCGGAGACACCACCGTAAAGGGTGCAGTCGACAACAGCGCAACGGGAACTACTTCACGCGGCTGACTGCTGCTCTGCCATTCGAGTTTTGCGACCGCTTCACCGGACTGTTCATAAAACTCAACCCTCACGTCCGTCAATTGACCTGCAGTCAAACTCACGACACCTGCCGTTTCAGTGACTGGATGATCCGCCCAATTCTCAAGAATGAGTTGCCCATTCACCCACACTCGGATGCCATCATCCGAGCTGGCAAAAAAGGTGTATTTTTCCGAAAACCGCGGCGTCACAGCCCCACTCCAACGCACGGAGAACCCGTCCACTGGCAGCGCTGGATCAGGCGAGCCTAGCACCCAGTCGAAGTCTACCCCCGGGTCGAGTCTTGATAAAACCAGCGCGCTCAAGTTCACGCCCGAAAAATACTCGCCTTTCAAACCGGATAGCCGTGTAGGATCAGGCCCCGCGACGGTCACTGTGACTAATGCACTCGCGGTTCCAGCACCGTCAGTGATGGTGTAGCTAAAGGTATCGGTTCCGGTGAATCCAGCCCTTGGCGTGTACCGAATTTGATTCGATACCACTGCAGCGCTTCCATTCACAGGAGTCGCTACCGAGAGCACGCTCAATGGAAGCGGCCCGGCGTCCGGATCCCGATCATTTGCCAAAACACTAACCAGAGTGGCAGTTCCAACTGAGGTCCAAGCAGTATCAGCCGCAGCGACTGGAATCTGATTGGTTGCAGGCGGAGGAGGGGTCACAGTCGTCTGCGAAGATGCAAACAAGTTGGAATACGGCACGACTTCACGTGGCAGACTGTTGCTGCTCCACTCGAGCTTCACTTCACAACCGCTGCCTCCCTGGAAATACTCCAGCTTGATGTCGTACGCCTGTCCGGTGACCAACTGTATGCTCGCCTGATTCACGGTCGGCGCGTGCAACGTCCAATTGTTCACCAACTGCTGTCCATTCACCCACAGCCTGACTCCATCGTCGGATGTTGTGTAAAACGTCACCAACTCTGAATTCTTCGCCACCAGTTTTCCTGACCAGCGCACGGAGAAAGAACCGACGCCAATCTTTGGATCCGGAGAACCCGTTCCCCAGTTCCAATCAATGTACGGGTCGATCCGCGTCATGACCAACGCTGTCAGATCGTCGTTGTCATAGTATTCAGCCAACAAGCCGTTTAATGGATAAGACACAGGATCGGTGGTGCTTGCAATGTTCACAGCCACACTCGCCGTTGCGGTCTTCATTCCATCAGACACGGTATAGTTAAAGGAATCCGTCCCACTAAACCCCGGTGCGGGCTGATAAACCACCTGGCCACCCAAAACGCTGGCCGTTCCACGCGCAGGCGCGCTGACGCCAATCACGGAGAGGCTGAACGGACCACCATCAGGATCCGAGTCGTTTGACAACACCGAGATCGTCACCTTGCCATCGCGAAAACAACTCGCCGAATCCGCAACTGCAACCGGCGCCTGATTAGAAGGAGCCGATACGCCAGAGCGGTACACTTCGATTTCGCGCAAATTCAACTGACGAACACCAGATTGTGAACCTGCATCCTTCAAATCCTTATTGACTGCGCCTCCCCAAGTCACGTCGTTCACCAAAAGCCTGATCTTTTGAGTTGTGACAGGAGCGAAGCTGTGAGTAAACACGCAGCGCTCGCTATAAAAGCTGTCGACTGTTGTGTGGTTTGCTTGATTGAAAGTGCGGAAGGTATTTGTTGGCTCGTTTACCGTCGCAACAGTGACCCATTGGCCACCCTGGTCAACCTGCAGTTGGTAATCAAGAATCGAGCCGTCGGCTTGCCACAATACACCGGCATACACCACGACCCGGTCAATGCTCTGAGCAGACGGCAATCGGACCTCAATCCATCCCGGATAGCTCGCATTGTTGGCAGACCAGATGTGCGCGTCCGGCGCCTGCGTCCAATACCACGAATCCAATTGCCCATTGATCACTTTACCGATCGAGTTATTCACACCCGTAAAAATCGGGTGAGCGGTTGAACCAGAGGCTAACGCACTTACGCCTGTTAATCTCGCGAGATTCTGCCCCCAATCGGAACGTAAAACATTCAATGTTCCGGAGAACTCCACGTAAGTGGGAAGCTCTCCGACAGGAAGCGTCACTTTACCCGCAACTACCGGCACCACCCGCTCAACACCAAACGGCGAGACGACCTTCACGGAACTCGCTCCCGTGATCAGCAAATCAAGCTGCGATTGAGTCTCTCCCGCGGTCATGAAGGCTGCCACCTGCTTGCCGACTCCAGTAAAGAGGTTGCCCACAAACAACTGGTTTCCGGGATTACCGAAATCGTATTTGCTCACAAAATTCGTGCCGTACAACTCCTCAGACCAAACCCGCAAGAGTGGCCCGACTGGGTTGATTGATTCATCTTCATTCTCAATCCAGCAGGGATGATCCCAAAAGCCTCCGTTCCGGTCATACCAGTAATGATTGTGCTCCTTTGGAATGCCGTACTGCTCGTAGGTCATCATCTGAAGCATGGTCCATCTGCCTTGCATCCTCGGCTGATAGCCTCCCCACGTCGGGCCGTAGAAACCCTGCTCGGTTTGCCACTTCTCGATGCCTACAAGATTGTAAGTGCGCAACCACGCGTCAATTTGATCAAACGATTGACGCACAAGCGTCAGGTCACCATTCACGCAGTTGTAGGCGTGAAAGGAAAATGCATCGATGTACTTCCCGCCTCCAGCGCGGAAAAATTCATCATTCCAGCCCGCCATCGGCGGCCCCACGCTGACCGCTCCCGGACCCATCACTTTCATTGAGGGATCCACGCTCTTCACCAATTCGTAAAAGGGCTTCAGCTCGTTGTTCACAAACGCCGTCGCGCTCATGAAAAAGTTCGGCTCATTTCTCGCCTCCCAGTACTTCACGACCCCTTTAAACCGCTCAACGATTTTCCGTACCCCAGCCAAATCCGTCGTTCCGTTGGGAAACACAACCAGCAGCTCCCGCTTCCGCGCTGGGTCAAACGACTTGTAGTATTTCTGATCGATATCAAGCGCTGTAACGAGCTTCGCGATTTCCGCGTCTGGCGCGCTTGCGTTGTCTACTTTATGCCGCTGCGGGCCATGCCCAAATACTCCCCTCAGGATGCTGTCGGAAAACCAATCCACCCCACCCGAAGTGCCGGGTGGCGGCAACTTTGGAAAATTAGGGGTGTCTCGAATGATCGAGAACATGCTACTCCCCACCGAATCACCATAGGGCATGCCTTGGTCGTTCCCATAAAGCGCAACTCGGTACCACCCCGGATCTCGCACCGCGGGGGCAATTGAACTTCCAGATACCGGCCCGGTCTCCACAGTGTTCCCGTTGTAGTCTCGGATGACGTAGCGCGACGCGCCCGGCGAACTAAGCTTCAGAACCACCGGTTCTCCCTTATAGAAAATGTGGTTTCGCTTGGTCGTCTGGGTATTCACGACCACGGGAGGGTTTTGCCACTGCCAGTCCGCTTTGGATGGCAACGAGGAAAGAATCAAACCGGCAGTGATCGGCATCCAAGTCTGCCGATGCAAAAAAGACCAAAACTTTGATCTGTAGCCTTGGGATGGGGTGCAGGGTACGAGCGTAGGGTTAGATGGGATGGATTTCATTTAGAGGTGGGGCTTGCAGCCAAAATCTGCGAATCGGCGGTTGCGCAACAGACTCCGATTTCTTCACGTGTCAAATGAACAAACTCTATCCACATCTCCCACAGCTATTTAAACATTAAAAACCTTCCATCAATCGCACGAGTGACCACGAACGCCGGCTTGCGCAGGGCGGATTTTTCGCGCTTCCACCCTTTGACCTCAAAAGAACATCCGCTACTGTCTTTGCTCCCACATGTTCTCGCAAATCACACATACCATCCTCATTGCCATTGAGGTCCTGCTTATCTTCAACCTTCTGATCGTCGTCCATGAACTGGGTCACTTCTTGGCTGCTAGGTGGCGAGGTCTCGTGATCGACGAATTCGGGGTCTGGTTTGGGAAGCCGATCTGGCGGAAAAAATTTGGGGACGTCTGGTATTCGATTGGGAGCATCCCTGCTGGCGGCTTTGTAAAACTCCCGCAACTCGCGCCCATGGACGCAATCGAGGGTGAATCGGAGGTACGAACAAGTCCGCTACTACCAATCACACCTCTCGATAAAATTATCGTTGCCCTTGCAGGCCCCGTTTTCTCGTTCCTGCTCGCTGTCGTCATGGCGACAATTGTCTGGGGCGTTGGAAAACCGGTGCATGAGTTTGAAGTCACCACTGTGATCGGATACGTCAAACCGAACGGCCCAGCCGACAAGGCTGGACTAAAACCAGGAGACCGCATCCTGGAAGTCGATGGTAAACCCGTCGATCGTTTCATCGGGCCGCTTCATGCGGTCACTTGGAGAGTTGTCAGATCGGAAGGCGAGACCATTCCCTTTAAGATCGAACGAGACGGCAAAGTAATCACGATTGAATCAGGATGGGAGCGGGAAGAAAATCCAAAGTGGAAGCGTAAAGGCTTACGAAAAGTCTACATTGCACAACGCATCACTCCTTCCATTGGAAAAGTGGAGCCAGGCTCCCCTGCAGAGGCGGCAGGCCTCGAGGAAGGCGACTTAATCACTGCAGTAAACGAGACTCCCGTCGTCGATCTCTCAGAGTTTTTTAACGCAATAGAGAAAACGGGAGCTGCTCCAATCACTGCGACCGTTGAGCGCAACGGCAAAGATGAAAGGCTCAAACTCACCCCGGCACCACCACTCGAGGGATCGAAGACCCCGCACATCGGCGTGGCTTGGGGACGCATGATGCTCATCCATCCGGATCCTATCACACAGGTCGCAGATGCTGTGGCTACGATTCGTAACATGCTTGATGCTCTTCTTTCCCCGAAAAGCGACGTAAAAGCGCAGCACTTCAGCGGTCCGGTCGGCATTCTGCGAACCTATTACAACCTTTTCGCAGATGAACAGGGTTGGAGGCTAGCGCTCGCGTTTTCAGTCTTTTTCAATGTGAACCTTGCGCTGTTCAACCTGCTGCCCTTCCCGATTCTCGACGGGGGACACATCACTCTCGCGATTTTCGAGGCGGTTCGCAGGCGTCCCATTCAGGGAGCTATGCTCGAATATGTGCAAACCGCCTGCGCCATTGCGGTAATGAGTTTTATCGCCTACGTCACCTTTTTTGACGTGAGCGACTTTTTCTCGGGCAAGAAGGAAATCGGAGCTAAAAAAGCCCCTGCGGACAGCGCAGAGCAAGCGCCTGCCTCAGCTCCTGCGGGCAAATAGCGGGATCACTTCCCTTTCTCGCTTCCAACGCTGCACCCTACCCTCAGTCATGCAATACTGCAAATCCCTTTATTTCTCCCACCGCCGCCTGACCCGCGTGGTGAATGTCGGTAGTGTCGGGGTTGGCGGCGCGCATCCGATCCGCGTGCAGTCGATGTTGACTTGCGACACCATGGACACGCGTAGCTGCATCCAGCAGACGCTTGATCTGGTTTCAGTGGGTTGCGAGATCGTTCGTATCACCGCCCCCACAGTGAAGGACGCAGCCAACCTTCAACACATCGTCGAAGGGCTTCGGCGAATAGGATGCACTGTCCCAATCGTGGCCGATATCCATTTCAAACCCGAAGCCGCCTTGGAAGCCGCAAAATGGGTCGAGAAAATTCGCATCAATCCAGGAAATTACGCGGACAAAAAACGCTTCGCTGTCCGCGAATACACCGATCTGGAATACTCAGCAGAACTTGAAAGAATCCGCGAAAAGTTCACACCTTTGGTCGCGATCTGCAAAGAGCGCGGATGTGCCATGCGGATCGGCACCAATCATGGCTCGCTTTCGGATCGAATCATGAACCGTTACGGTGACACTCCTCTCGGCATGGTTGAGAGCGCTGTGGAGTTTGCCCAGATTGCCCGTGATCTGGACTATCACGCGTTTGTGTTTTCGATGAAGTCGAGTAATCCGAAAGTCATGATCGCAGCATATCGCCTGCTGATTGCTCGGCTCAACCAGCTTGGCGCAGATTGGAATTATCCGATTCATCTAGGAGTGACGGAGGCGGGCGACGGCGAAGATGGAAGAATCAAGAGCGCCATAGGCATCGGAAGCCTACTTACCGACGGCATCGGCGACACTGTTCGTGTTTCACTCACGGAAGATTCTGTGCATGAAATTCCAGTGGCATCTTCGCTCATCACATCATGTCCTCCAACCGGCAGATTGAGTGATCGCATCAACGGAACTGAGCCTGTGCCACTCCACAACCCTTTCGAGTTCACGCGGCGCAACGCCTCTTCGGTTCGATGCGGCAAATTCAATCTTGGAGCGGCCGAGATTGTGAGGGTTGTGCTACCGAGCACGACATACTCCAATGCCTTGGCCTCGACCGAAACACTCGGCGAATATCAACCTGAAATTAGCACTGAAGATCTAGACGCCCTAGAGGTCGATCCTACCGACCCGAAAGCTGTAGCCGAGGTTAACGCACTCCACAGCCCGATGCTCCTGACGGTAAAGGATGGCACGCAAATGCATCCAGTGAGTGCTTTCAGACTTCTTGCCGCACAAGTTTGCGAGCACCACCCGATTCTTCTGAAAGACACCCTGAATCCAGATGACAGCCCAACAACGCCACTCCAGACGATGCTGCAAACAAGCGCAACCATCGGGAGCCTGATCTGCGACGGAATTGGGGACGCAATCTTGATACGGGCTGAACCAGCGGCTGAACAGGCGCTGCGATTGGGCTACAACTTGCTCCAAGCGGCGGGTTCACGGGTTTTCAAAACCGACTACGTCGCATGCCCAAGTTGCGGACGCACACTCTTCAACCTTCAGGACACAACCGCACGAATCAAAGCAGCAACCGCTCATCTCAAAGGCGTGAAGATCGCAATAATGGGTTGCATCGTGAATGGCCCGGGCGAAATGGCTGACGCTGATTTCGGGTATGTGGGTGGCGCTCCAAGCAAAATCAATCTCTACGTCGGCAAGACTCCGGTTAAGTTCAACATTCCAGAAACCGAGGCCGTAGAGCGCCTCAAGGACTTAATTGCGGAGCACGGAAAATGGATTGATCCCTAACACCCGTTTTTCCCTCACCCCCACTGAACACCCCATGAAAAAATCTCCCCTCGAGAAACTCACGCCGTTCACCAGACGTGAAGCAATCAAACGTGCGACGCTTGCGAGTCTTGGAGTCGGACTCACGAACATACTGAATCCAGCTAGTGTCCTCGCAGCGAACGCATCGAACCGTAAACTGCGCGTCGCAGTTGTCGCACTAGGGCGCGGGATGGCTCACGTCAGCGCGCTACTTTCGCTGCCGGATGTCGAGATAGCCTGCCTCGCCGAAGTCGATCCTCAGCGCTTGAGCACAGGTCTCAAGGCGGTTGCCGACAGGCAGAACAGCCCTTGCAAGGGCGTTGTTGATTTCCGGACATGCCTAGAGGACAAGACCGTCGATGCAGTTTTTATCGCAACACCAAATTTCTGGCACACCCCTGCTGCAGTGCTCTCGATGCAGGCCGGCAAACATGTGTACGTAGAAAAGCCGGGAAGTCAGAACCCGCACGAGGCGGAGCTGATCGTGGCAGTAGCAAAAAAATACGGAAGGATGGTCCAGATGGGCAATCAACGCCGTACGTGGATGCGCGAGGCTATCGCTGCCTTGCATGCAGGCGCTGTAGGAGACGTACGGTTTGCTCGCGCTTTCTACTACGGTGCGCGCAAAGCGATCAGCCAGCCGGTCAAGCCGGCGCCAGCCGACCTTGATTTAAATCTGTGGCAAGGTCCTGTCGCGGACGAGTCGGGGCGAAACATCCGCGACTTTGTGCACTACGACTGGCACTGGCTCTGGCATTGGGGGAACGGTGAGTTGGGCAACAACGGAATCCACACCTTGGACATCCTGAGATGGGGTCTCCAAGCCAAGTATCCCATACGCATCAGTTACAATGGAGGGCGATACTGGCACAAAGATTCTCAGGAAACGCCCGACACTGGCACTGCTGTCTTTGACTTTGGGCATCGCGGCATGGAGTGGGTTCAGAGCAGTTGTGCGACCCGCTCCGCTGAGAAGCCCACCGCAGAGTGCGTCTTTTACGGCGATAAAGGCACCTTCGCGATATCAGGTTCGGCTTGGACCATTTTTGATCCGAAAGGAGAAAAAATAGGCGAAGGCAAAGGCCCGGGAGGAGGAG
Organism: Akkermansia muciniphila; assembly: GCA_945906945.1. Taxonomy (GTDB): domain Bacteria; phylum Verrucomicrobiota; class Verrucomicrobiia; order Chthoniobacterales; family Chthoniobacteraceae; genus Chth-196. The sequence continues at coordinate 570 of CAMDSZ010000074.1, read as the reverse complement.
ATCCAGCGCATATCGGCAACTTCCTAGACTCCATTCGCGAGAAAGCCGTGCTGAACAGCCCGATTGAAGAGGCACAAGTTAGCACGATGCTTTGCCATCTTGGTAATATCGCTTACCGCACAAATACCACGGTGCAGTGCGATCCGAACACTGGGCGCATGCTCAATCATCCAGCCGGAGAGAGGCTCTGGAAACGCCCGTACCGTGAGAACTGGGAGCCGTCGCTTTGAGCAGTGCCCGAATAACCCAATGACATCGGCTCGGCAAAATCGCAAAGAACAGACTGAGGACCCGACAAGAATAGCGGACACATTCTCAGCCTTAGACTTAATGGACGCTCAGTAATCGTATCGTGTCCAACCTCCTGACCATTCCAAACAACGTCACTCTGCCGCTGAGCATTTACCGGGCGGTGATCCCTTTTGTGGCAGCCGCCTTGCTGCCGGGGTTCTTTTTGCGAATGCGCAGACGCGGAGGATACCGCGAAAACTTTGCACAGCGGCTGGGGTGGTTTAGTGCGACCGATCAAGAAACCTTGTCTGTAGGAGGGTGGACATGGATCCATTCCAT
>CAMDSZ010000073.1 GCA_945906945.1 Akkermansia muciniphila | reverse complement strand
AGCTCCTATGATTACGGATGGTTTCCCCACGCCTACGACACCAGTCTGATGGGAAACGGTGGCTCCAGAAAAAGCTGGCGCGAGGGCGATCCATCCGGATCCGCGGCAACGATTCCCAACTTTTTTTATGATAATTCGGATCAGAATTTCTGGGCATGCGCGAACAGGGTGGGGATGTACAGCGAGAATATCATGCCCTCAGAATCTTCCTCGGACGATCCCAACGCGCCTTACCGGCAGGCGTACTCTGATCCGGACGATGTCGTGCGCCGGGCAAGCGGTGCGCATGCATCTGTGGGAGGGTTTACCGAGGGGCAGGGGTTGCCAATGAGCAAGTCCGCGGGGGACGCGGCGCTCTCGGCCGAGAACCGGCCGGTGGTGCTCAACCGCCCATTCCAATCCGTCGGTGAAATGGGGTATGCATTCCGGGGATCTCCTTGGAAGAACGTGAGCTTTTCGACAGCCGAGTCTGGAGATGCGGCGTTGCTGGACGTGTTCTGCATCAGCGAGCCGCCGCCGATTCCAGTTACTGGGCGGACCATGGCTTCCACCAGCACCGTGGAGTCCAGCCAGCCGCTGGTGGCAGGGAAGGTGAATCTGAATACGAGGCAGCAGCCGGTTTTGAAGGCCCTCCTGTCAGGGGCGCTCAAGGACGAGACTTCAAAGTCGATTGTGCTCAGCCGAATCGAGGCGAGCGAGGTGGCGCATGCGTTGATTCGCAGAACAATGGGCATTTTGCCGTGGCTCGGGCCCCTCACCAATGTTGCGGAACTTGTGGGCAAGCTGTTCGCAAGGGACGCTGGTGATGGCGCGTTCAGGAAGATCGACCCAGTGTACACCTCCAAGGTCCCGCGTACGAGGACGGAACCCAATCGCAACCCCGACATGTCCAAAGGCGAGGACAGTTTGAGTTGGCATTTCACCGGGTTTTCGGAGGACTTGGTGAAGTCCGGCGTGTTGTCAGATAGCAAAGATTGGAAGGTGCACCGCCGTCAGGAAGCGATCCTCCGTGCGCTTGCAGGCGCCGGTCAGACACGGGTGTGGAATCTAATGATGGATGTCATTGTGCAGAGTGGGCAGGTCCCGACCGGGGGCCGGGATTTCACGAATTTCGTGCGGAACGCCGAGTCCCGAGCGTGGATTTTCCTGGCGATCGACCGACTTACGGGGGAGGTTCTCGACAAGCGGATCGAGATGGTTTCCGAGTAACCCTTGGAGCCAAAAAGCCGAAGAGCTGAAGAGCCGAAGAGCCGAAGAGCTGAAAAGCCTGAAACGCTCAAATACGAACCGCAGACGTCTTGGGGCGACAGCTCGATAGCAGCTCATCAACATGAAGCACGATACAAATGTAGGAACACAGGAAGCGCCGCGGCGAAAGTCGGCGCATGTCGTGCTTTACGACAACGAGTGTTCGCTTTGCACCTTTCAAATGCGGTTGCTTGGCTGGCTTGATTGGGGCAATCGCTTGGCGTTGGTGCCGCTTTCCGATGAGCGCGTCGCGCAGATCGCACCAAGCCTCACAAGCGAGGCACTGCGCGAAGCCATCCATTGCGTGACTCCGCAGGGGAGGATCTATCGTGGTGCCCGCGCGATTCGGTTTATCGGGATGCGGCTGCCGGCTCTTTGGCCGCTGTGCCTTATTTTATGGATTCCAGGGGTGATCTTTCTGGCTGAAATCGTGTACCAGTGGATCAGCCGCAACCGCTATCTGCTCAGCCGGGTGTTCGGTTGCAAAGATGCATGCGCCATCCTGCCGGGCCGTGTCCGTAGTCAGGACGCCAAGCCGTAACGGCAAGCGATCCGGGCATCCAGCGCGAGGGGAAGCCCGTCCTCAAAAACGATTGGGTTGATGTCCAGCTCCTCGATCTCCGGTGCAGCAAGCGCCAGTTCCCCGACTCGGATGATCAGGTCTGCCAGGGCATCCAAATCAACTTCCCTAAAATGGCGGGTGCCTTTTAGCGCGGTGAAGATGCGCGTTTGCCTGATCCGATCCATGATCAGCATTCGAGAGAGCGGCGGCAGGAGGATCACGGTGTCCCGCAGCGTTTCAACCAAAACGCCGCCGGCTCCAAAAATCAGGACGGGACCGTATTGTGGATCCCTTCTGAAACCGCATATCAGCTCCAATGATGGACCTCGAAACATCCGCTGCACTGACACACCGTCAAAGCTAGTCTCCGGTACGCTCGACTGAATCGCGCGCCAAGCCTGGCGAACGGCGGTCGCATTCTCGAGGTTCAGCCGGACTCCGCCCACATCAGATTTGTGCGTGATAGTCTGTGAGTGAAGCTTTAGGACTGCTGGAAAGCCGAGCTCTGTTGCCGCTGCTGCGGCATCTTCCTCGGACCCGGCATGCACTGTGGCGTTTGTGGGTATTCCAGCAGCTTGCAGGATCCGTTTGGATACGCTCTCCGTGAGAAGCGTCGTGATTCCGGAGAGATGTTTGGCAAGCGCGGCCCGCGCTTCCACCATGGGCGCCGGTGGAAGTGATGCGACCCGCCGAGCTTCGGCGATGAGCGGCAACCGCGCTTCACGGCTCCACAAAAGCATCCAGGCACGAGCGGCCTCATCGGGGTAATCAAAGGTCGCAATGCCGGCCGCATTGAGCAGTTCGCGCCCGGCAGCCACGTTTTCTCCGCCCATCCAGCTTGCAAGGACCGGCTTTGCCGCAGCCCTTTGAATTTCAATGATTGCCTGCGCAGTTGCTAGCGACTGCGTCATCGACTGGGGCGTGAGAATCACGAGCGCTCCGTTGGTGTGCGGATCCGCTAGAATCGTGCGCAGTGAATGGGCATATCGGTCCGCGTCCGCGTCGCCAAGAATGTCGATCGGATTGCCATGACTCCAATGTGCGGGAAGCAGCGTGTTGAGGGTTTGAATCGTCGACTCGTTTAGTTGGCAAAGCCTGCCTCCCGAGCGGATCAAGCTGTCAGTCGCTAGCGCCGCGGGGCCTCCCGCATTGGTGAGAACCGCGAGATTCGCGCCTTTCGGTGGAGCGCTCGCTGTTTTTGAGAGCAGCTCGGCGGTGTCAAAGAGTTCCTCGATGCTGTCCACCCGAATCACCCCGGCGCGGTGCAGCAAAGCGTCGATGATTGCATCGTCTCCAGTCAGCGCTCCGGTGTGCGATGCGGCCGCTCTCGCCGCTTCCTTTGTCCTTCCAACCTTGATCGCGATGATTGGTTTTCTGGGCACTGTCTCTAACGCTGCGTCGATGAATTGCGCCACACCATCGATCGACTCCATGTACATCACGATCCCGTGCGTGTTCGGGTCTTTTGAAAAGTGGCGGATCAGATCGCTCCATCCAACATCCGACATCGAGCCTAGGGAGACAAATCCGCTGAACCCCACGCGCTCCCTGAGGCTCCAGTCAAGAATGGCAGTGCAAAGCGCTCCGCTCTGGCTGATGAATGCGAGCGTGCCGGGGCGTGCCGGTCCCGCTGCAAATGTGGCGTTGATTGACGCGTGTGGAGACATCAGTCCGAGGCAGTTCGGACCGAGGATGCGGATCCCGCCGCGCGCTGCCTCAAACAGCATTTCCTGCTCGAGCTCCGCTCCGGAACTTCCCGCTTCACGGAACCCCGCCGAGATGACGATCGCGGCTTTCACCCCGGCTTGCGCGCATTCGCGAAGCGTTGCCGGTACGCGCGCAGCGGGCGTGGCGATCACAGCCAAATCGACCTGTGCGCTTTCTTCAATGCTCGCGAGATTTGGATATGCCGCCCTGCCACAAACGCTGGGCTTGTTTGCGTTGATGAAAAACAGCGTGCCCGGAAACGCACCGAGATTCTTCGCAAGCGCCAGCCCAACGCTTCCCTCGCGATCCGTTGCGCCAATCAGCGCAATGGACTTTGGAGAAAAAAGCGCATCCAGACCCGTGTCTCGCTCGTCAGCTGTGCCGCTATCCTCGGGTGGTTCCGCGTTGATATTCCCTGTCGATTGGGCCGCCATGATGCGCGGTATGTTCGGCAAATCAGCAGTCCCTACGCAAGCTCCTCGGCGGGGTAAGTCCAGATCTCGCTCAGAGTGGGGTGATAGTGCGGGATCCGCGCGAGATCGCCGGCAGTGGCGCGGAAGTGCATGGCTACAACGATCTCATGAATCAACTCCGCTGCGTGCGGCCCGACCACTGTGGCGCCGAGGATCTCTCGCGACGCCTTGCAAACCACAAGCTTCACGAAGCCGTCCAAAAACCCCTCAACCATGGACTTTCCATGGTCGTTGAACGGATAGCTTGCCGACAATGTCTCGCGTCCAGAATCAAGTAGCTCGCGTTCGCTCAGCCCAACGGATGCGAATCCCGGCTCGCTGAAAATGGCGAGCATCTTGAGCCTGTAATCGGTTTCCTCAAGCGGCTCGACAGGTGTTCTTATCAAACGCAGCACATTGCGTGCGGCGATCTCCCCCTGCGTAACTGCGAGGTGGACGACTTGGAGCGGGCTGCACACATCACCCGCGGCGAAGATGTGCGGTTGCGAGGTTTGTTGAGTAGGAGATGTTTTGATGGCGCTTCCGCTGACTTCCACGCCGGCCGCTCCCAGTCCAAGGTGGTCGGTTGCGGGCACTCGGCCCAGCGCATGCATCACTTCCTCTGCACAAATAAACTCGGGGCCTGCGCCCGCATCGAATTCAATGCACTTCAGTTTATCGCTAGTTTTGCTGGCGCGAAGAAGTTGGATGTTCGTGCGTATATCGATGCCGCTTTTCACGAGGCCCTCTGAAAGTGCTTCGGAAGCGTCCGGGTCTGCGTCTTTTAGAATTCGCGAAGATCGCTGAAGCAATGTAACCCGCGCGCCGGTTCCCGCGTAAAAACTCGCGGCCTCCAGTGCGATCGCACCGCCACCGAGAATCACGATAGATCTTGGAATGTGCTCTTGTGAAAGAAACTCGTCGCTGCCCAGCGGTTCGATTTCCTTCAAGCCCGGCAGTGGCGGGATGAACTGCGTCGAGCCGGTTGCGATCAACACAAAGCGTGCCCTGACTTTCGAAAGCTCTCCGTCAAACGATCGGACTTCAACGGTGTGCGGCTCGATGAAACGCGCCGCGCCTCGGATAAAGGTGAATCTGCCTGATTCCAGCTGGCTCCTGCGGTATCCTGCGAAGTCTTCAACTAACGCGCGCTTCCGCTTTTGCATGGCTGCACCATCAATTCCGATGAACTCCGCATGCACGCCGAATTCTGCGGCGTGACGGACTGCGGCCGCTCGTACAGACGTCGCGAGAAGCGCCTTGCTTGGCATGCAGCCGCGCAAGATGCATAGCCCGCCGACTTCCGCGCCGCCCTCGATGACGGCGGTGGAAAGTCCCCCGCGCGCGCAGGCTGACGCCGCAGCGTAGCCCGCGCTTCCACCGCCGATCACCACAAAATCAAAATCCTGCATGATTTGGAGTGGTGTGTGCGGGTAGCTGCTCTTTGATTGACACGTTTGCCGTAGCTAAGCGCTTACTGGATCTGGGAGGAAAGGAACGCGTGCAGGTCTGCAATGCGAATCCGCTCCTGAGTCATGGTATCGCGATGACGTAGCGTGACCGTGTCGAGTTTCTCGGGTCCGTTTTCGCCAATCGTGTCAAAGTCCACCGTGATGCAATACGGGGTTCCTGCCTCATCTTGTCTGCGGTAACGCCTTCCGATTGCGCCGCCGTCGTCATAAAACACGTTCATGTGAGGTCGCAATGCGTCGCGGATCTCCAGCGCTTTCTTGACGAGTTCGGGTTTGTTTTTTAGCAGCGGGAAGATCCCCGCCTTAATGGGCGCAACGCGCGGATGAAAGCGCAAGACGGTGCGCACTTCCTTCTGGCCCTTGTCGTCGGCGACTTCCTCCTCCTCAAAAGCCTCGCAAATGAGCGCAAGAATCAGCCGGTCCACACCTGCCGAGGGTTCGATCACGTGAGGAACATATTTCGTGTTGGCTTCTTGATCGAAAACCTCCATGGATTTTCCAGAGTGCTGTTGGTGCTGTGTGAGATCGAAGTTTCCGCGCGCGGCGATGCCCTCGAGTTCCTGCGTGCCGAATGGGAACTTGTATAGGATATCGACGGTGGCTCGCGCGTAGTGGGCGAGTTCATCCGGCTTTTGCCAGTACTCTTCGAGAGACGAGCGTTTGAGACCAATGGACTCGTACCAGCGGAAGCGCTCTTCGACCCAGTATTTGTGCCAGAGTTCCCAGCCCCAGTTCGGCTGAGGATCGGAAAGGAGGGTCTCTGTGGACAGTTGCGCGACGGAACCCGTCTGGTTTTGCACCACCTCGTCCGGCTTGATGAAGAACTCGAGCTCCATCTGTTCGAATTCGCGGGATCGGAAAGTGAAGTTGCGCGGAGTCACTTCATTTCGGAATGCCTTTCCGATTTGGCAGATCCCAAAGGGGACTTTTACCCGGCTGGTTTCAAGCACGTTCTTGAACTGGACAAAGATGGCTTGGGCGGTTTCGGGGCGCAGGTAGGCGATGTCCTCCTCGGTGGCCGCTGGGCCGACATAGGTCTTGAACATCAGGTTGAACGGGCGGGGTTCGGTGAGTTCTCCGCCGCAATGGGGGCACGGGATCGACAGAGGCCCTTCGGCCGAGGCGGTGCATGCGAGCCGGAAAAGCGTTTGCACGGATGCAGCAGCTTCCTCCAGGCGCTCGGCGATGCGGGCGAGAATCGCGTCGGGATCTTTTACGAGGGCGAGGCTTGGGGCGACCCGCGCGCCCTTACCCTTGGCCCATTTCGCGAGGGCCTCCCGGTCGATGCCAGCGTCTGAATGTGTGGCACGGATTGAGTCGGCCCATGGAGAAGTCTCGAGCATTTCCCAGACCTGATCCGAACGGACCAGTTTTTTGCACGCTCGGCAGGTCGACATCGGGTCGCTGAAAGTGTCCACATGGCCGGATGCCTGCCATATTTTGGGGTGCATGATGATGGTCGCCTCGAGCCCGACAATATCGTCTCTGAGCCGTGTCATGCTCTTCCACCAGAGGTCTTTGACGTTACGCTTGAGTTCCGCGCCCAACGGTCCGTAATCCCAAAAGCCGTTGAGGCCGCCGTAAATTTCGCTGGATTGAAAAATGAACCCGCGGCGTTTGCACAGGCTGACGATTTTTTCCATGCGGGTGACTGAGGAAGGTATGGACATAGGGCGTTGGTGGGGCGTGAATTTGCGAAAGTAAAGCGGTGGCACCACAGGGAAAAGCCTTTTTCAAAGTTGCGCCCTACCCTGGGAGCGCGGAGCCCCAGCTCCGCATCTTCTTTCCTCAAAAGCGCCCCCCGAAAATGCGCCCTCTGTTTTGGCCCCGTGCTAGTTTGCTTTGTTCAACCCCGTAAGCGAGGCTCGGCCTCGTTCAAAATTCCTTTGCTAATGATGCTCCTCAAACGGCTGTCTTGAGCGTATGTCCGATCCGCTGTCCCCTGTAGACCAGAACGGCCCCCACTCAGGTCACACGCTTGAGGTTCAGAGGCTCTTTGTGCAACACCAACAGGTGATGCTGTACTACGTGCTCACAATCGAGCCAAACCTAGGCGACGCGCAGGACATCGTTCAGGAAACTTTCCTTGCCGTCAGCCGCAAGGCGGAGACTTATGCGCTTGGCACGAATTTCGGCGCCTGGGCCTGCACGGTCGCCCGGTATCAGGCGCTTCAGTTTCAGCGTGCGCGCCAGCGGCGGACGGCGCGCCTCGACGATGATGTCATTGAAATGCTTTACGGCGGGGATGCACCTGAGCCCGAATCGCTGATTCCTCGCACTAGCGCCCTAAAGCGCTGCATGGAAAAGCTCGCTCCGAAGGCACTCGAGCTGATCCGGCGTCGCTACCACATTGGCGAGTTGCCCGAGGACATTGCATCGGCCGTCGGCTGGACTCCAAACGCCGTGCGTGTTGCACTCAGCCGAGCGCGCCAAAATCTGCGAATCTGCGTGGATCGCTCGCTCGGGAGCCCAGAACTTTCATGAACACTGAACGTCTACACGAACTCTTCGATGCCTGGTCCGAGTCGCGTCTGACAGCCGCTGAAGCGGCGGAACTCAACACCCTGCTGCGGACCTGCGCTGAGGCGCGCGAGTTTTTTAGAGATGCTGCGGCCTTCCACGGACAATTGCACGCGGCCACCAATGAGCTCAACCTCGAGCTCGCGGCATCCGCTGCGAATATCGTGCGTCTCAGAATACGTCCGCGAGCCGTCGGGATGGCCGCCGCCTTCCTAATCGTCGGTCTCTCCGCCCTTTCGATTGGCTGGCTGCTAGCGTCGCCGACTGATGCGGCCCGGGTGCGATATCTTGAACGACGCGATGGCGGATTCGAAATGCTCCACGGAGCCCTTCCATCCGGATTCCCCGAGGCGAGCTTTACTTGGGGCGGTGACCCAAGCGAGGTAGCCGCTGCTGATGCGGCGCACCCGCGCGCGCTGCGATTTATCGCGGCCGCCGGTGAGCACAAGACCCCTAACAGTCCGCGTCAATCCTGCGATATTTTTCAGGTCATCGACCTCAAGTCGTGCCAGTCCGAAATTCAACTGGCGCGAGAAGCTTTTGTAGAGCTCAAGGCGAACTTTCTGGATGCGCGCACCCAGCCGGGGGAGGCCGTTCGCTTTATCTGCAAGGTCTATGTATTCGAGGGCGCTCCGAATCACCTGGCCGACGTGTGGCCTCCCGCAACCGATCAAATCATTGGCAGCGGTGCCCAGTTCCATATCAGCGCAACTGGGACAAACTCGGAATGGAAGACAGTGACGACCCGTTGCGTTCTGCCACCCACCGCCGGGTTCTTGGTTTTACAGATAGGGGCAGGCAGTGCTCGCGGTCCCGGCACGACTTCGCCGCTGCTTGGCGAACAGTTTGCTGACGACATCAGCCTTACGCTCCACACCCGCCAAATGCAGAACGAAATCACCGTGCGCCGTTAGCCAGATAATTTAACCCGATCCAAAAACTGTGTTCCTCCCGCTCGCATTTCTGTTTTTTGCGCCGCTTGCCACCCTTGAATACGCGCGTCCACCTGCTGATCCACAGACAACAGGCTGGCCGCTCACGCCCGATGAGCGGGCATATGTCGTAGATAAACCCGAACACGAGCGACGTCCGGGCCGCGAAGCCGGAAAGCATCTGCCGCACCTATGGCCTGCGGTTCCAACAGCCGGCCATTGGGGTGGCACTAGCTGGCTTGATACGCATGCAAAACTCGTCGCGCACGTTCAGGCTAATGCAGGTCCGATCGACGTGTTGCTCGTGGGCGATTCGATCACACAGCAATGGGGCAGCCCACTCGAAAAAGCGGGGTTCAATCAGCCCTGGTTGATGCATTTTCAAAAGTTAAAAACGATCAATATCGGCATTGGTGGAGACAAAACCCAGAACGTGCTTTGGCGACTGGATCATGGCGGAGTCGACGGGCTCAAACCACGCTGCATCGTGCTTATGATCGGAAATAATAACATGTTCTTTTCCGCCGAGACTGGCGTTGCCGCCGCAGCTCAAGGGGTGAAAGCTTGTCTAGCGAACCTGCGTGAGAAATTTCCATCGGCCCAGATGATTGTGGTAAAAATTCTTCCATGCCACGCGCCAAAAAATCGCTTTTACGAGGATATTCTACTGACCAATGCCGAGATTGATAAACTCGCACTCGACTCGGATCCGAAAGTGCAAGTCTTGGATCTCACAAAGGAATTCATCGAGGGCGATGGAAACCTGAAGCCTGCGCTCTTCAAGCCGGATGGCATACACCTTTCACAGGATGGGTACGCCATTTACGCGGCAAGACTGAACCCGCTAATTGACCGGGCGCTTAACCAAAAATGACCACGACTTCAAACAGCGCCAGTACCCTGCGCATTTTCACGCAGGCCACCAAGGCTTGGAGCGCAGACCTCACAAAGCAAAATCAGATGCGACTAAATCGACTCGGAGCAGTAATGGCCGCGACCCTCTGTCTTCAGAGCGGGCTTTCCGCAGCGGATCCTCGCGTGTTTTTTGAGAAGCACTGCTACGAATGTCACGACGAGGACACCAAAAAAGGCGGACTGGATCTTGTCTCGCTCGGGTCCGAACAATTACAGCTGGACCGATGGATTCGCATTCACGACGTGGTCGAAGGAGGAGAGATGCCTCCCGCAAAGAAAAAGACCAGGCCTTCCGCTGACGAGCAAAAATCTTTTCTCGCCGAACTCGACTCACGACTCACTGCAGCCTCAGGCGCGGTACGCCCCAATCGCATCCAACTTCGCCGTCTAACACGGGAGGAGTTCCAGAACACACTTAAAGATCTCTTTGCGTTGCCATATCTTGAGATCACCAATCTGCTTCCATCTGATGCACGCATAGCGGGCTATGATAAGATTGCGGGTGGTCTCGATCTCTCTCCCGGCCACCTTGCTGCCTACGAAGAGGCAGTCGAAAAGGCGTTGGACGCTGCTATCGCGACGCGCAGCACGCCTCCCCCTGTTTACCAAAAACGCATCTACCCAGCCGGATTGTTCAAGTTCGGTGCTAACCTTGCCCACGGCCAGTACGTGCTGCTCAAGGACAAGCAGCCCGACCCGGAACTGCCGGTTCGCGGCGGAGGCGAGGACAAGCAGGGGCATGTTGGGTTTCAAGGACCAGATTTGGAAGAACGCAGCAAGCTCATCAAGGAACAAACGATCCGCCAGAGCCAGAGCGCGGTGGGTCTTCTGAACCCGAATCTCGCGGGGTATGAAGCGGCGATGAATGTCTCGCCGATCTATGCCGGAATGTATCGGCTGAGAGTTTCGCTTTGGGGTTTCCAATGGGAAAACGCGCGGCCTAATCCTTGCGCAACACCTCAGGCCGCCGTGCTTCGAGCCCATGAGGAGGGAAAGCAGCAGGAGGGCGGCCGTTTGTTGTCGGCTTTCACCGCACCCTCCATGCAGTCCAAGGAAGGCGAGATTCTCTCGTGGCTGGATGCACACGAGTCCATCGTCTTTGATCCAGTGTCCATCCCGTGGATAGGGCTGCGTATCGGTCAGATCGCTGGAAGGGCAGCGAAGCACGTCGGGCCCGGCGTAGCGATCGATTGGTTTGAGATAGAAGGTCCGCTCAACCCGACATGGCCGCCAGCGAGTCATCAAAGAATCTTTGGCAGCTTGCCCATCAAGCCCATGGCCGCAGATAGTGGAGTAGTTCCGCCTCGCCGGGAAAAAATCAGGAGCATCGGCGGCTATCTTCCCATTCATCATATAGACCTGCCGCCTGCCGAGCGGACGCCGCCAATCGAAACAGTCGAGTCGATGGATCCTGTAAACGATGCGCGTCGGCTCCTTGCCGATTTTCTTCCGCGCGCATTTCGCCGAGACGTTGGTGACGCTGAGATGGAACCCTACATCGGACTTCTTAAAAAACGTCTGCACGCAAAGGATTGCTTCGAAGACGCAATGCGCCGGGTCTATGTAGCGGCATTAACGTCGCCGGAGTTTCTTTTTTTGGCAGGTGATGCGAACGAGGAGACGAGTTTTTTTTCGAACAACGAACAGTTCGCCCTCGCGTCTCGCCTTTCGTATTGGATCTGGAACGGACCTCCAGACGAACCCCTGCTTGCAGCGGCACGCGCCCGAAATCTCAGCCAACCTGAAGTGATGAGGGCGCACCTCGATCGGATGTTGGCTGATCCGCGCAGCCAACGGTTCTACGTTGATTTTGCACGGCAATGGCTTGAATTAAGCCGTGTTGAGGAAACCACGCCGGATCCCGTGCTTTACCCTGAATATCGGTTTTTACTTCACGAAGGGTTGGCGAATGAAGCACCCGCATTTCTGCGCGAGTTGGTGACTAATAACCTTCCAGTACGTTCGCTGCTCCAGCCGGGATTTGCGATGCTCACGCAGCGCCTTGCGGAGCACTATGGCATTACCGGCGTGGAGGGCGTCGAGGTTCGCAAGGTGCCGCTAGCGACAGACAGCTTGCGTGGCGGGTTGCTCGGGCAGGCTGCGATTCTGAAGCTCACGGCCAACGGCACGACGACTTCTCCGGTGAAACGCGGCGTGTGGGTCTCTGACCGGCTACTCAATGAGCCTGCGCCTCCCCCTCCGCCAGGCATTTCCGCGATTGATCCGGACACTCGGGGCACCACCACTGTGCGCGAACAACTTGACCGGCACCGCAGCGATGCAAGTTGTGCGGCCTGCCATGCGAAGATTGACGCGCCCGGTTTCGCGCTTGAAGCATTTGATCCCGTCGGAGGCTTTCGTGAGCGCTACCGTTCGAACGGAGCGGGGGATGTGCCGCCTGAAAAAGGACGGACCACCTGGAAGGTAGATTACAAGCTTGGCCCGACGGTTGACCCCAGCGGGACACTGCGCGACAAGCGCACCTTTCGCGACACTTCGGAGTTTGTGTCGCTGCTTGCAAGCGACGATGAAAAGCTGGCCCGTGCGTTTGTCTCGCACCTCTCCAGATACGCAACCGGAGCCGATGTCAGTTACGCAGACCGCGCGAAGATCCAGCGGATTGTAGATGCCGCAAAAGCAGAAGGGTATGGTCTGCGTTCGCTATTTTATGCGCTCGCCGAGAGCGGTCTATTTCAACCACCAGTACGCTAACTCAAAATCAAGCTCATCAAAATGAACCGTCGCAATTTTCTCTTGGCAGCTGGCGCATGCCTGGCTCTGCCTGCCGTTGGACGTGCTGCCGAAAAGGTCGCGCCTCGGCGTCTGATCGCTATTCACGTGCCACTCGGTATGATGCCGAATTTCTTTTTTCCGAAAGAGGGCGAGAGCACCAGCCCGTATCTTGAAATATTAGCGCCGCAGCGCGGCTTGTTCACGACATTCGCGGGGCTTTCGCATCCGGGAGTGGATGGCAATCACCACGCGGGCCAGTGTTTTCTCACCGGAGCGCCGCACCCTGGGCAGCCGACCTTCCGAAACAGTCTTTCATTAGATCAGCTTGCGTCTCAGAAAATCGGAGCTGACACACGCTTTCCATCGCTCGCAGTTTCGGTGCGGAAGGGTGAGCACTACGTGGATTCCATCGCGGTATCCCGGTCTGGTGTGGTTCTTCCAGCGGAGAGCAGCGCTGAACGGCTTTACCGGCGGATGTTTGTTGCCGGCACTCCGGAGGAAAAAGAGGCCACAATGCGCCGTATCGAGTCCGGCGGAAGCGTGCTGGATTTAATTCTAGATAAATCACGACGGTTGGAGAAGAGCTACGACTCCGCGGATCGCAGCCGATTAGACCAGTACTTTCAAAGCGTGCGCGAGCTTGAGGGACGCCTTCAGCGCAACATTGAATGGGAGAGTCGCCCAAAACCTCAGGTTAGCTACCCGCAACCCAAGGACATTGCCGACGCCAATGAGGTGGTCGCCCGTTCACGACTCATGTTCGATCTCATCCGGCTCGCACTAGAAACCGACAGCACCCGGGTGGTGACGCTTACGCTCAGTACTTTCTCCGTTGTACCGCATGTCCCGGGCGTGAAAAACGAAACCCATAGCCTCACGCATCACGGAAACGAGCCGGAGAAAATCGCAGAGCTTAGGCAAATCGAGGAAGCTCAGATGTCAGTCTTCGGCGAGTTTCTAAGGCAAATGCAGGCGGCGCCGGAGGCGGGCGGCACATTGCTGGACAGTACACAGGTTCTGTACGGCAGTTGCCTTGGAAACGCCAACTCGCACAGCAATCAGAATCTGCCCCTGATCCTAGCGGGCGGTGGCTTCCGGCATGGCCAGCATCTGGTCTATGACACCGTCAACAACACGCCGCTCGCAAACCTCTACGTCAGTATGCTGCAGCAGCTTGGCGTCGAAACGGAAAAATTTGCGACCAGCACTGGCGCTCTGAAGGGGCTGCGCGCATGAGCACGGCTGCCACGGAATTCCGCGAGCGCACTTTGCAGCGCGATTAGTTCGTCCGGCGGAGACTCTGTCGCAGACCCCTGCTTTCTCCGATGTGCAGACTGCGCTCAGTTTGTGGCCGAGAGCTGTGCTCTAAAGGAACCTCAT
>CAMDSZ010000072.1 GCA_945906945.1 Akkermansia muciniphila | reverse complement strand
AGGAGCGAGGGCTCAAAAATATATTTCGTTAGAAGCACTCCTCCCGCTCAGGTAAGCGCACCGGATGCGTTGCTGTGCAGGTGGGCTGCTTGAGTTGCGGCAGCGTAGATGGTTTCGAGAGGAACACCGTGCCGGATTGCTGCGATTTTGCAGGTCTCAAACTCTGGGGCCAAGCGCATCAATTCGGTGCCTTTAAAACCGCGTTTGATGCGGATATTCCCAAACTTGGTCTTTACCTCAAAAAAGTCGCGTCTCAGCTTTACTCGAGTTGCTGTATGGATGCGCACGCCAAACGCAGTGGTATGCTGGAGGATAAGGTCCGCAAACTCGTCGGCGCGGCTCGGTTCGCACAGAACCGAGAGTTGAATGCCCTGACGCTGTTTCTTCATCTGAATTGCTGTAGTCCAAACATCAAGAGCGCCAGCATCGAGTAAGACGCCTGTTGCATGGGCAAGAACCTCGGCGGTGATGTCGTCGAGGTTAGTGCTCAACTCAACGACGGAATCAGTCTCGTACACTGCAGCGCTCATTCCCTGAAAGTTTTAGTCCAGCTCACCGATGACCGCGCGGAGAACATTTGGCCTTGAAGCGAGATGCCGAGAACCGACTCCGTAGCCGATTTTAAGTGGCTTAAGCTGCGGCATGAGTCCGAAGCTTTTCCCGAATTCAGCTACGATAGCCGCCCCCGTCGGCGTAATGAGTTCGTGGGGCTCTGTGGTTTGACGGAGGGGAATTCCTCCTAAAATTTCGAGAGTTGCAGGAGCGGGGAGCGGAAAGTTTCCGTGATCGCATTTGATCCAGCCGCAGCCCTCCTGAAGTTCGGAGACGTAAACGGCCTCGATGCCGAGGGCTTCGAGCCCCACACATGCCCCGACGATGTCCGCGATTGAGTCCAGTGCACCCACCTCGTGAAAACACACTTCCTCCGGAGTAGAGCCGTGAATTTTCGCCTCCGCCACAGCGATTCTGTGGAAGATGGAAAGGGAGTGTGCTTTCACATATGCCGAAAGCTCACTGTCCTCGATAAGTTTCCGAATAACAGCATGACTTCGCTCGGGGTGATGCGTATGCCCGTGTTCATGCCCGTGTTCATGCCCGTGTTCATGCCCGTGTTCATGTGAATGGGTGTGGCTGTGAGCATGGGAATGAGCAGCGTGATCATCATGGCTATGATCATGGCTGCAGTTCTCTGAATGAGTGTGTGCGTGATCATGCGGGTGGCTGTGGCCGTGATCATGAGCGTGATCATGAGTGTGATCATGAGTGTGATCATGAGTGTGATCATCATCACACTCATGAGAGTGAGTGGCACCCTCATGGATACTGAATTTTACGCCTTCGATGTCACCGCGCTTTTGGCGTTCAAAATGCATGTGAAAGTCTCCTAGATTCAACTTGGAGAGCTCCCACTCGAGTGTAGATGGCTTTAGTCCAAGATCGCAGAGCGCGCCGACGGTCATGTCGCCGCTGATACCCGAAAAACAGTCTAGAAATAGTACTTTCATGAGGGGAAATCAGTTAAGTGTGCGGGATGAAGAAACCAACTGGAGGCGAATCGCGTTGTCGTACAGGGCTTTTCCAATAATCGCCCCGTGAATGCGCGGGTGCTGCGAAAGTCTTTGAACATCTGCGAAACTTGAAACCCCACCGCTTGCAATCAGTTTGCAGCGGGTTGTGCCGAGCATTTTTTCGAGTTCTGGGAAGTTTGGCCCCTGCATCATCCCGTCGGTTGCAATGTCGGTGTAGATGATCGTCTCGACTCCAACGTCCTCAACCTTCTTGGCAAGGTCGGTTGCGGTTAATTCAGAAAGCTCTGTCCAGCCCTTCACAGAAACAATCCCATCTTTTGCATCGATGCCTACAGCAATTTTGTCGCCCCCGAATTCCTTTACCATGTCTGCCACGAAACTAAGGGATTCAGCTGCTCGAGTTCCAATCACCACGCGACTCACCCCAGCGTCAAGCGCGCGCTTTACCGCCTCAGGCGTTCGCATTCCTCCGCCGAGTTGCACGGGAATGATCAGCGATTTTGCAATTACCTGAACGATCTCCAGATTCTTGTGCACACCGCTAAACGCAGCATCAAGGTCCACGATGTGGAGCCAGTCGCCTCCCTCATCCTGCCATTTTCGTGCGTAAGCAATCGGGGGAGCTGGATAAACGGTTTTCTGATCTGCCTTGCCTTGTTTGAGACGAACGACTTGGCCGTCCATTAGATCGATTGCGGGAAATAGAAGCATAGGGGTGTGTCTGGGCTCAGTTTGATTCAGCCATTTTGGTGATGAAATTCTTGAGGATACCCAGACCGATGTGCTGGCTTTTCTCAGGATGAAATTGCACGCCGGCGACCCGTCCGACGCCACCTGAAGCAGCAAAAGATTCACCATAGGTGCACTTGGCGGTGATGATGTCCTCGTGAGTTTGTGCGGGGTGAAACGAGTGCACAAAATACACGTGCGGACTCGGGGGCAGACCTGACCAGAGCGGGTGCTCTGGCTTTGTCAATTCAAGCGCGTTCCAGCCAATCTGAGGAATCTTCAGGCCCGCGTCTTTAAAGCGTTGGACCTGACCTTTAAAAAAGCCGAACCCTGGAACCTCGGGGGCCTCCTCGCTGCCCTCAAACATCATCTGATATCCCACGCAGATTCCCAAGAACGGACGGTCTTGGGCAATCCACCGCTGCACCGGCTCCCAGAACCCGCGTTCACGGATCTGCTGGGCGCAATCGCCAAACGCACCAACGCCGGGTAGCACGACGGCTGATGCCTCAGGAAGGCGTTCAGGGTCTTCAAGGATTTGGACGTCGGCGCCCTGCGAGACTAAGGCGTTGTGAACACTCCTGAGGTTTCCTGAGCCGTAATTTATCAGTGCGATCATGGTCTAGAGGGTCCCCTTAGTACTTGGAACACCCTGCACCCGCGGATCAATTTGGCATGCCAGATCCACCGCCTTCGCCAAGCTTTTGAAGGCAGCTTCTGCGAGGTGATGTGCATCCCGTCCATACAACAGCTCAAGATGTAGGTTGCATGCTGCCTTCGCAGAGAAGGCACGCATGAATTCCTCCACAAGGGTGAAAGGAAATGCGCCGGCAGCCCCAATGCCCTCCGGTGTGCGGAAGTCTAGAAAAGGCCGTCCGCTAAAATCAATCACCGCACGCGACAGGGTTTCGTCCATCGGGACGTAAGCCCATCCGTACCGGCGGATGCCTTTCTTGTCCCCGAGCGCCTGGGCAAAGGCCTGACCCAATGCTATCCCCGTATCTTCAACTGTATGGTGAAAATCAACCTCGATATCGCCGTCGGTTTGGACTTCAAGGTCTACCAAGCTGTGCCGTGCAAAAAGGGTCAGCATATGGTCGAAAAACGGGATTTTCGTACGCACATTCGATTCACCTCGACCGTCGATGGTCAATTGTAGTCGGATCTTTGTTTCGGAAGTATCCCGTTGGATAAGGGCGGTGCGGTTGCTCATCGAATGCGAGTAGAAGCCATGAGTGAACCAGACGCGAGCCCCGCTGAGAAGCGTGAACGCGCGGATCCTAGTTTGATTAGCTGGCGTAAAACCGCTTTGAAACCGCTCTGCTCAAAGGCCAGAATGCGAGTAGCGCCAGTCCGCACGCGGGCCCAATGCTTTGTGAAGCACCAAGCCAGCATGCTCCTGCTTGAAGCGGGAGTAGTAGCCGGATGTGCGCTCCAATGAGCGGGGGCAGGGGAGCCTGTCGGTGTGCAAGTAGCTTATAAAGTAGCCATAAGCCTCCGAGCGCCGCCAATCCGAAAGCCATCGCGCCCGGCGCTTTGTCAGGAGAAAATAAGCAGTTTGACACACCGAAAAGTGAACCAGCTATAAGCGGCAGGATCGGCAAAATGCGGGATACAAGCGGCCGCGTGGGCCGAGTTTCAAAGCGGGCCAGATTCGTGACAGCGGCGATAAAGAGCCCCATGATGACTGCGAACGCTGCCGCGATCGGCTTGGCGTATGCGGAGGGGCCAGCCATAGCGCCAATCATCACGCTCAGCGAGCGGCAGAGTCCCATGTTAAGCGCACCGATGACGGGTATCTTTTTTGTGAAAAAGTTGTACGAGCAGACTGCCGCTACGGTGCAAGCGCCAGTAATGAGTGCCGCCCTGCTACCAGTGGCGGCAAGAAACAAGAGACCGCAAACGTTCAGAAGCCAGAGCGCATTTCTCACGCTGCTCACCGCTGCACCTCCCGCAGGCAGCGGGCGGGTTGGCCTGTCTGTCAGATCCTCTTGCAAATCCACGACGTCGTTCATCAACAAGCCGGCTGCGTAAAAGCAAACACTTGCAGCCGCGGTGAGAAGGATGGTGTGGTCCACAAATCCCGAATTCGAAACAAGGTATCCTATCAACGGATCTCCCGGGACCGTGAAAAGATTCGGTGCACGAAAAAGCTGCAGCCACGTCTGTACCCTTGACTTAGCGTTGGGGGAAGATCGCGGCCCCTCTGAGATTGGGGGCTCTAGAGCGGCATTTGATGACATGTGGATTTTGTGTCCTTAGAGCCGCTGATATGCAGTCCAAAGGCGATGCGTCTCAGGCGGCGACGCCAAGCGCTCCGGAATCTTCGATTAACAGAGTTGACTCAGGCTTTGAGCTGGGCAAAACGGGACGCCACAAAGTCCCAATTCAAAATCTGCTGTACGGCTTTGACGTAATCCGCGCGGCGATTTTGATATTTGAGATAGTAAGCGTGTTCCCACACATCAATGCCAAGCAAAGGCAGCCCGCCTGTTGATAAAGGGCAGTCCTGATTCGGAGTGGATTCGATCACAAGTTTTTTCTCGCGTGCCACCAGCCATGTCCAGCCGCTGCCAAAAACTTTCATCGCTGCGGCGTGCATTTGTTCCTCGAATGCTGTGAAACTCCCGAAATTTTTATCGATCGCTTTTGCGAGGTCTCCAGTGGGCGCGTTGCCTTCTTTTTTTCTTAGCGATTGCCAGAAGAGAGTGTGGTTGTAGTGGCCGCCGCCATGGTTGCGAATGTCATTTTTGACTGAATCCGGCACGGAATTAACGTCGCGTATCAGCTCCTCTAGAGAACGGGCTGCGATGGATGGTTCCTTTTCGAGCGCTTGGTTGAGCTTCGCGACGTAGGCTGCGTGGTGCTTGTCGTGATGCAATTTCATCGTTTCCGCATCGATGAAGGGTTCCAGCGCGTCGTAATCGTAACCGAGAGCTGGAAGTTTGTGGACCTCCTTGGTTGTCGCCGAAGGAGCTTGGCCGTTGGAGGAAACCACTGAAACGGCGAGGGCGCCGGTGGAGAGGGCAATCGATTTTAGAGCATCGCGACGGGTGATCATATTCCGAGGGTTGTGAGTTTGAAGGAAGGTGGGAGTGGAGGAGAACTATGGGTTTAAAGTATTCAATGCGCGGGTGCAGGAGCTAACTTTCATTAAACCTAGCATGATGCCGCCACAGCGGCAGGTAAAAGGCGAGCAATATCACGTCTTCGAGCAGACGTTCGCGCACTCGGGCGCCGGCGTCACCAGTTCCAAAACACCCGCAGCTTATGTCCAAATCTCGAATCCATGCGCTCAGTAGTGCGGCTGTGAAAAGCACAAGGAGCGCCGATCCAAGAACGATCGCTCCGAGGCGGACCCTACGCACCCAAAGGCCGAGAGCTGCGGTGGCTTCCAACCAGGGCAGAGCACAAGCGAGCCAATCAGAGGCTTGCCAGGACAGTATTTTGTACTGGTAGATCGCTGTAAGGGTGCTGTTTGGGTCTTGAATCTTAAACCAGGCTGCCACTAGGAGGATCAATGAAAGGAGACACTGGATGGAGTAAATCCAGAGAGGGGTTCGCTGTGCGTTCGGCATGGGTGCCGGCGCACCTCCATCGCCATCTTGGCCGGGGAGAGCCTTTGGGTTTAGTTTCGAGGCCATGCCGCCCATCCTCCCTCAAGTAGGAAAACTTGATTTGACCCTAAGTCTTTGCGCAAACGCCGTGCTATCTGCTTCGCGCGTTCGCTTCCGATGCCTTCTCCGTAGACAACGATCCGCTTTGCACCGCGCAAGCAGGCGCGAACGCGATCCAGCATTGAGTCGTATGTTTCCGGGGTGATGGACAGTGCGCCCGAGGCGTGTCCTGATTCGAAACGTTCATTGTTGCGGACGTCTACAAGGATCAGATTGGAGGCGTCGGCGTATGCGGCACTCGCTGGGAGTTCGTCAAAATCTCGCGGTGCTTTCCAGTGCAAGTTCCAGCGCGCAGTAAGAATGGTTGGCACTGCCGCACACAACAAAAGAATGGACGTCTGAGCCAGCGCTGAGCGCCACGCCGTACTCTTTTGTAGTTTCGCTGGAGGATTCTGATGCTGCTGCATGCTGTCGCTGTGGATTTCGTGCCGCCAGCCTTGCGACCCGGACTGAGCTGAGGTGACGCCGCTTTTTTAGAGTTCGACGATCTGTCCGGTCCGAGCGCTTTGATAGCAAGCCAGAATCAGCTTTACCGCGCGGCGCGCCTCCTCGCCGGGAATCATCGGCGGACGGTTGTCGCGGATGGCGAGCGCAAGGTCCTCCACCAGCCGGCGGTGGCCCTCGACGCTGATCGCCTTTGGATCCGCCGTGCCGCCGCCAATTTTGCCGCCGCCGTCGTTTTTAAGCACATCCTCATCGCCCGGTGCTGTCTCTGCAAAATCCCAGCGGGTGATGCGATCGTTGACTATCGCCGCCGAGCCCTTGTTTCCAGTGATCTCGATCCGAAGATCGGAACCGGGATAGCTGGAAGTCGCAGCCTCGATGACCCCCAGCGCGCCGTTCGGAAACTGGAGTGTTGCGGAGAGCGTATCCTCGGTCTGTATCATGGGATGAGCGAGGGTGCCTGCGAATGCGCCGACTTTCTGGGGGAGCCCGACAAGCCATTGAAGGAGGTCCACGGCGTGAATGCCTTGGTTCATCAAGGCGCCTCCGCCATCCATGCGCCAAGTACCCTTCCAGCTAGATGAGGTGTAATATTCGTCGGAGCGCCACCACTTGATGTAGGCGCTGCACAGGCTCAGTTTTCCAAAACGGCCCGCCTCGATCGCGGCCTTGAGAATCTGCGCTCCGCGCCCTAGCCGGTTCTGAAACACTCCGGCAATGATTGCACCACCCTCCTTTGCAGCCCCCAAGATGCTATCGACCGCCTCCAGGGTGACGTCCATCGGTTTTTCGCAGAGAACAGCTTTTCCAGCCTTGAGCAGAGGAACTGCGGCCTCTGCGTGCGCGCCGCTCGGGGTTGTGATGCAGACGGCTCGCACTGCGGGATCATTGGTGATTTCCTCCAGACTTCTGGCCGCATTGCATCCGTTCGCTTTGGCGAACGCCGCACAGGCGTCCTCAGAGCGGGAATAGGCTGAAATAAGACGCGCTTCAGGCACGAGGGAGATGGCTTTTGAATGGAACTCGGCGATCATGCCGGTTCCGATAATGGCGAATCCGATTGGCGTATTGCTCATAAAGGAGCCTGAGGTTAGCCGGAGTTTGGGGCTCGAAAAGTCCTAAAGGGCAATTGAAAGATCCGTTAGTTTCATGGGTTTTCAAATTCAAATCGGACGTTCATACTGGTGGCCCATCCCTATGCAACTCGACCCCGCCCGCCTCCTGTCCCTTTCGAAAACGGTTGGAACTCCCTTCTGGCTTTACTGCGCCAAAACCCTGCGCAAACGCATCGCGGAGATTAAGCACCTCACAGGTGACGGCATCCAGGCTCGTTTCGCCATGAAGGCCTGCCCGGCGACCAAGGTTTTGAGGGAAATGCAGAGGGCTGGCATTTGGATCGATGCGGTTTCTGGCAACGAAATTCTGCGCGCTCTGCATGCCGGACAATCCAAAGGGCAGCAGCCACCCAGTATCTTGTACACGAGCGACGTGTTCCGGGACAACGCTTTGCAGGTTATCTTGGAACAGGGGATACTGCCGAACATCGGCTCCGCTGGAATGATCGAGGAGCTCAGTCGCGCCGGCTACTCGGGCGACGTCTCCATCAGAATCAACCCGGGGTTCGGGCATGGTCACGTGAATTCATGCGACACCGGCGGGCCTAGTTCCAAGCACGGCGTCTGGTTCGCTGACTTGGCTCAAACCGCGCAACGAGTCGAGGCTGCGGGAATGAGGGTGGTCATGTTGCATGCACACATCGGCAGCGGGCCGCGTTTTGAGGAGTTGCATGAAAATCTCGATCGACTTGCCTCTGAATTCGCCGCATTACTCCCGATTTTCCCGCACCTGCAGGGTGTCAGCCTTGGTGGTGGCATCCCGCACAATTACCGGGACAACACCCAGCAGATTCCGCTCGACCCGCTCAAGACGCTCTTCGCCAAATGCAGGGAGCGATTGAGCGAGGCTGCTGGTCGGGAGATCCGCGTTGAAATTGAGCCAGGGCGCTATTTTGTCGCGTCAGCTTGCGTTTTGGTCGGTCGCGTGGCGGAGGTGAAGGCAACGCAAACAAATGAGAAGGGGCAGGGGGCGACCTTTGCGATGGTGGACGCGGGCTTCGTGGATTTGGTGCGTCCGGCAATGTACGGGAGCTACCACGGTATCGAGGTGATCCCTCACGATGGCGGTGCACGCGAAAGCCAGCCAATTGTCGTGGCGGGGCCGCTCTGCGAAAGCGGAGACGTCTTCACCCGCGATGACGCGGAATTGCTGGTGCCGCGGGAATTGCCGGTGCCGAAGTCAGGTGACTTGCTGGTGCTGCGTGACGCAGGCGCTTACGGGTATGCCATGAGTTCAAACTATAACTCAATTGGTCGGGCCCCACAGGTGTGGCTGGAGGAGGATGGTTCAATCGAGTTGATTTCTCGCCGCGAAAGCCTCGCGGATCTGCTAAAGGCTGAAGTGGAAGAGCCCATTGCATTGGGGCTTTGAGCACTGCGGCCCGCAGCCTCGAGGGCACGCTCTCTCTCTAGCTTCCGGAAATAACTTAAAAAAGTGTCATCTGAGGCCGCTCGGCCTCCGCTGCCATCACGGTGCGGCGCCGCGTTGGACGAACCGCGGCGGCTGTTTCGGAGGCGTCTTTCGGTTGTTCCAACGCCGCTCCGTCTGCGCTCAGTTCCGAGCGCTCCAAGTTTGCTAAAATCTGCTTGGCGCGGGCTAGAATCGGGGCAGGCAGTCCCGCTAGCCTTGCGACCTGAATTCCGTAGCTCTTGTCCGCGCCTCCGGGAATAATTTTGCGAAGGAAGATGATCTGTTCGTTCCATTCGCGAACTGCCACGTTGAAGTTCTTGACCCCAGTCCTCGTCCGCGCGAGTTCGGTGAGTTCGTGGTAGTGAGTTGCGAACAGGGTCCGCGCGCGGAGAACGTCGTGCAGATATTCGGCCACGCTCCACGCTATTGAAAGGCCATCGAATGTTGAGGTTCCCCGCCCGATTTCATCGAGAATCACAAGCGAACGGCTTGTAGCATTGTTGGTGATGTTCGCGGTTTCGTTCATCTCAACCATAAAGGTCGACTGGCCGCGGGACAGGTCGTCATTGGCTCCAACACGCGTGAAGATACGGTCGGCGAGTCCGACAAACGCGCTTTTTGCCGGAAGCCACGAGCCTATTTGTGCCATCAAAGTCAGGAGCGCCACCTGCCGGATAAACGTTGATTTTCCAGCCATGTTGGGCCCAGTGAGAACAAGCACCGCATTTTCCTCTCCATCCAAAAGGGCGTCGTTAGGAACAAACTTTTCCTCCACCAGAGATTGATCGAGCACGGGGTGCCGCCCGTCGATAAATTCGAGACTCATTGAATCGGAAAGCTCCGGTTTGCAATAGCCGTACAAGCGCGCTGTTTCCGCAAGCGAAGCAAGCGTGTCCAAAAGTCCGATGGAATGTGCAGTTCGTTGGAGCGCGGTGGTCTCCAAAAGCACCTCCTCGCGTAGCTGGCGAAATAATTCCTCCTCGAGCGCTTTGGCCTTTTCCTCCGAGCCAATAATCTTCGACTCGACTTCCTTGAGCTCTGGAGTAATGAAACGCTCTCCCGTTGCCACTGTCTGTTTTCGAGTCCACTCGGGCGGTACTGATTCAAGGTTGGATTTGGTGACCTCGATGAAGTAGCCAAAAACTGAGGTGAAGCGTATTTTGAGGGATTTGATGCCTGTCTGTTCGATTGCCCTTTGTTGCAGTTCGGCGATCCAGCGTTTGCCTTGGTTGCCTGCGTCCCGCAATTCGTCGAGGGTCTGCAGGTAACCGTCCCTGAACATCCCGCCGTCGCGAGTCGTCGAGGGAGGCTCATCGACAAGTGCCTTTTGCAGTAAGTCTACGATCGAAGGCAGGCTATGGAGACTGTTCGCGATCTCGGTGAGCAAAAGGTCTGATGTGGACGTGTTAACTTTTGAAGCCGTCTCTTTGAGCTCAGGAATCTGTTCCAGGGCTCCGCGCAACACCACAAGATCACGGGCGTTCCCGCCAGCTTGTGACAAGCGGCCCACCGTGCGCTCGATGTCCCGGATGTTTCGCATGATCTCGCGTAGGTGCGAGAGGTGGTAAGGATTCTGTATCAGGGATCCGACGGCGTCTTGGCGCTCTTTAAGAGGGGAAAGCGTGCAGAGCGGGTGCAAGATCCACTCCCGCAAGCGGCGTGCACCCATCGGTGTCGCTGTGCGGTCGAGCGCGGCTAGCAGGCTTGTGTTTCGAGCGCCGCCTCGTGATTCAACTAACTCGAGATTCGCCTGAGTGGTCGAATCAACCAGCATGTACTGCGATCGGTTGTAAGTGGAGAGCTTTGAGACATGGTTGAGTGACCGCCGCAGCTCATGCCTGAGGTAATGGACGATGGCCCCTGCCGCGCAGACACCGAGAGGTAGGTCCTCGCAACCAAATCCCTGGAGGGATTGCACCCCGAATTGTTCGCGCAGCGTGTGGTACGCTTGGTCATGGAGAAATGCGTAATCGTCTTTACACACCGCTCCCTTCAGCGACTCGAATTCAGCGCGTGCGGATTCGCTGATGAGAATTTCGCTCGGCTGAACCCTTGCAAGCTCGTCGGATAATTCACGCAAGTTAGAAATCTGCGTGATTCTGAATTCCCCTGTGGACAGGTCGATGAATGCGAAGCCGTATCCCTGCTTTGGGTCGGGGTGAATCGCCGCGAGAAAATTGTTGCGCGATGAATCCAGCATCTGCAAGTCGCTTACCGTGCCTGGGGAAACAATATGGGTGACCTCCCGTTGTACAATTTTTCCAGGCTGCGGCTCGGATGTTTGATCGCATATGGCAACGCGCTTGCCCGCATTGACTAGTTTTGCGATGTATCCCTCAGCAGCGTGAAAAGGCATGCCGCACATTGGGGTTCCGTTACGCTGCGTGAGCGCTACATTTAGGATCGGTGCAGCGATTTTTGCGTCCTCGAAAAATAGCTCGTAAAAGTCTCCCAGCCTGAAGAGCAAAATGGTGTCATCGGGCAGCGAGCGGCGAATCCCCAGATACTGGGTCATCATCGGTGTTGTGTTCGTTGCCATAGAATGCGGGGAAAGAGGAAGCGCTGGAGTGCAGTTATTGAAAGGAGCGTCTCCCGTAGCGATTGGCGCTGTAGCAGGCTCCAGCTGTTTAAGTCCAATCCGGCCAATCCAGCCAAACGAGCTAAATCAGGTGGCCCATTTTGATACGTTTGGTCGCTAGGTACGATTCGTTGTGTGGATTGGGCTCTGTTCGGATGGGGACCCTCTCGATAATCTCCAGACCGTACCCTTCAAGCCCGATGACTTTCTTCGGGTTGTTTGTCATGAATCTCATCTTTCGAACCCCGAGATCGAAGAGGATCTGAGCCCCGACGCCGTAGTCGCGGAGTTCAGCGGGAAAGCCTAACTGCAAATTGGCCTCCACCGTGTCGAGTCCCTTCTCCTGAAGCTTGTAAGCGTGAATCTTCGCTGGGAGTCCAATGCCTCGCCCTTCGTGCTGGCGCATGTACAAAACAACGCCGCAGCCACTCGACTCTATCATTTCCATCGCCGCGTGTAATTGCGAGCCACAGTCGCACCTGCGAGAGCCAAAAACGTCGCCAGTGAGGCATTCACTGTGCACACGCACCAAAGGAGCGTCTACGGAGCGGACATCCCCCTTGACCAAGGCGAGGTGATGGACCCCGTCGATGGTGCTGCGGTATAGATGTAGCTGAAATTCTCCAAAATCGGTCGGTAGCTGGATTTCCTGCTCATGTTCAATGAGTTTTTCGCGTGTACGCCGGTAGGCGATCAAATCGGCGATACTGCACATTTTTAGGTTGTGCTGCTCCTTGAATTTGATGAGTTCGGGAAGCCTCGACATCGTTCCGTCCGGATTCAGGATTTCGCACAACACACCGGTTGGATCCAGTCCTGCGAGCCGGGCAAGATCCACGGAAGCCTCAGTGTGGCCTGCGCGCCGCAACACTCCGCCACTTTTCGCGCGCAGGGGAAAGATGTGACCGGGTTGCACCAAATCTCCTGGAACTGCGTTTGAATCTGCAAGAATAGCTATCGTTTTAGAGCGATCCTGAGCAGAGATTCCTGTGGAGACTCCCTTGGTGGCGTCCACCGACACTGTGAAATCGGTGCGAAAACTCTCGCGATTGTCGCTTACCATTCGCTGAAGTCCGAGCTGCTCAGCGCGCTCCTCGGTCACCGGTGCGCAGATGAGTCCACGGCCATGCATCGCCATGAAATTCACAGCCTCTGGCGTTACCATCTGTGCAGCCAGAACTAGATCCCCTTCATTTTCACGGTCGGCATCGTCCGTAACGATCACAAGTTTTCCTTGGCGAATATCTGCAAGGATTTCGTCAATGGGATCAAAGGGTGAGGATGCGTCCATTTCACGAGTATCGTCGCGTTGGCCGCGGGGCTCAAGGGGAGAAGCTGATGTCTTTGCGAGCAGTGCCGCGTCGAGTTGTCCTTATTCTGCTGCCTTGAGAACAGCCAGCAAGTCCAGTTGACGAATCCTCCTGTAGATCAACGCGAAGGAAAGGCCGGTAGAAGTAATGACGATGACTCCTGCGGTTGTAAATGTCTGTGGGGTAAGTACCAGTGGAAGACGCACGCTCTCTGTGTTGACGCTCCTGATGATGGCCGCGGTCATGCCACTGCCAAGCAGCATTCCGGTGGGTAGGGCAAGGAGGGTGAGGACGAACAGTTCGCCAAGAAGAATTAAGGCGACTTCGCCCCCGGTGAAGCCAAGAACCCTCAGCGTTGCGAGGTCCCTCGTGCGCTCTGAGAGCGAAATCCTGGCGCTGTTGTAAACAACCCCGAAGGACACCACCACGGCGAAAGAGAAATAGAGCAACTGCAGCAAGTTGATGCTCTCTGCTGTTGTCTTGCGAAAACTCTGGCGCGTGGCTTCCTTGAGTCGGAGTGTTGAGATTGCAGGTGTGTTTTTGACCTTTTCGAAAAAATCCCGCCACTGGGCTGGGTCGATCGAAAAATGGGTCCCGCTCAGAGATCGCCCCTCTTTAAGTAGACGCTGCAGTTCGAACTCGTTCATGTAGGCGGACAAACCTGCGTAGTCCGTGATGAGCGTATGCAGTGGAACTTCAAAAGACGGTCTTTTGCCATCGAGTACTTCCACCCGTAGCATGTCGCCAGGTTGCGCTTGTAACAACTCGGCGAGCTTTGCGGAAATTGCCAGGCCCGAGGGCGGGACTGTCACTGGGTTGCCGCTTGAATCAAGGGGACGGCTAAGGATGCCTTCAGTTGTGAGCCCGGTGAGGGCGAGGCGGCGCGATGCGTTCCCGAGGCGAATGCGCACGGGCACGGTTCGGAAGGGCTCGCTTTTCAGTACGCCGGGTATGCGCGCTAGGTCTGATCGGCTTTGAGCGGATCCGGTTTCCCTAAGGCTTACCGAGGCATTTTGGCGCTGTGCCACATCCCACTCAAACGAAAGTAAATGGTCCACCCCGTCACGCATGGCGCCGGGAAGGATCGGGATGCCGCTCGCGAGTGCCAGGCCCAGCGTTGTGAACGTGGCCTGCCAAGGTTTGCGTTCTAGGTTGCGCAGAGCGATTCTGAGTGGGAGGT
>CAMDSZ010000071.1 GCA_945906945.1 Akkermansia muciniphila | reverse complement strand
CCCAACCCAACACTTAGTTTTCTCACTCGTCCCCGCCACCATAGCTTATTTCAAGCGTCCTCTGGCCGAAACACGGGGTCCACCTCTCTAAACACTCACAATACCGCTTCTCTGTACGAGGCGTTCCCTCCAGAAGAGGCTCGGCGATTGGCAGAGCGTTTGGAAATCCACTACACCCCAAAACACGGGAGTTGGCTGAATATTGCCGAGATCGAATTGAGCGTCTTAAACACCCAATGCCTCAATCGCCGCATCCCAGACATCGACTCCCTGCGAAAGGCAGCAGTGGCTTGGGAAACAGAACGAAATCACCGAAGCCGCAAAACCAACTGGCACTTCACGACCGACCAAGCCCGGATTAAACTCAAGCACCTCTATCCGAAGTTCTAGCCTGTACTGCCTACTAGTAGGCAGTACAGGCTAGAAATGCGGATCCAATAGTTCACAAATTCAGTTGCTGGCTCCAAAGCGCCAGAGGCGCGACCGTCGACAACCCCTGGGAGCGCCTAGCCCCAGCTGCGCTGATGCGTTCCTACATCAAGACGAGTTGCACCTCTTCACTGCTGTGAAACGGAGCTATCACAGCCGCCGAAAAGTTTCCTCCGACGGGATCAGCACGATCTGAGAATAGCAGCTCAAAAAAGCGTGCAGGTGTTGCGGGAGGGAAAGCGCATCGGCAGGTTCCACCTGCTCGGCCATGTCTCCCGCTGTTTGGCACAAGTTTTGCTTCGATATGGCGGTTGCGCATCAAAAAACAGTCTTGATTTTCATTTTAGAGAATCTTGCACCACCCGAGTAGTATTGGATCATAGCATTAAATCATAACCTCATAACCTCAAAACCAAGGCTCGACCCAAAATGAAAAATAAAATAGCAATCACAGCATTAGTGCTCACTGGATTCGTAGTTTCTGTTTTCGCAGCTGTATCGTATAAATACAAATGCTCCCGGTGCGGGTTGATTCAAGAATACGATCGTCCTGGCATCTACAAGTGCCCGAAGGACGGTTCCGTAATGTTTGGCAGCTGAAACGAGTAGCTCCGAGGATCTGGTCGGTGCACTCAAACCTGCAGTGGGTAAGATTAATGTACTTACCTGATCTGCTGGATATCCCAGCCCTTCCCCACAACTTCCCTCTGTCTCGTGCGCCAAGGTCCAAGCAGTGGCGCCGCCATCCTCGCAAGTACGTGGATTCAGGTATATCTCGTTTGCTAATGGAACCGGCCCTCTACCGATTCACGCAACTTAAAGTCATTCATTCCGAGGGGAACACTACCTCCTTGCCGTTGTGACAGCCGATCCGTTGCACACAATTGTTTGGAAAGGCGTGAGCCTTGGAGAATTCTCCTTGGTCCAAATCAGGCAAAAGCTCGCTGCGGGTGAAATCAGCCGCATGCATCAGGTAAAGTCCAATGGTCACTGGATCTCCGTCGGCGAGTTCATTGACGCGCGGCGGGTCGAGGAGACGCGCAAGGCAAACGCCGAAGCGCATGCCAAAGAGCAGCAGATTCGACGTGCTTATGAGCAGGAACTAGAAAAGGCACGTATTAAAGAGGCAGCATTGGCAGAGCAGCTGTGGATGATGGAATCCAGGAAGGTTCGCGAGGATCCTCCCGCCTCTACTCAAATCGCAGGCTCGCAATTCGCCTCAAATCAACAAAAGCAGCCCACACAAACTTCCCATGTTGCCGTGGGCGAAACGTTTGGTCAGGTGCGATGCATTCGAGGACCGGATCATGGATTAATCGCTGATCTTGGGGGCAGCGAGATTCGTTTTGGAACAGGCCTGGGATGCGGGCTCGCAAGCCGAGATCCGTCCGTGGCGTCAGAACATGTGGCTTTGCGAATCACTGAGGGCAGGCTGTGCGTGATTCGGCGTTCGCCTTCCGGGGTCGTGATGTTGAACGGCGTTCCATTGGGCCATTCGGAATGGTTACGGAATGGAGAACATTTCCAAATGGGCAGTTCTCTTTGGGAGTTTGAAAGCTTTACTTTCGAAACTAGCACGCAGACCGGCGGATTGGCTGACACCATTTCCAGCATCGTCGGAGTGCATTCGATCGGAGGGTTTAATTTCTCTGAAACGTTCGCCCATGTGTTCAAGGCACATTCTGACGAGGAGACAGAGCTTAATCTTGCCTCCGGAACGACGGCCACCACTCCGAAAATCGAGCAGATCAGTCCCGCGTTTCCGCAGCCTTGGATGTTCGTACGTACTTTCGGGCTGTCACTGTTGGCTTTTAGGTTATTGAAGTTCTATTTTGATCAATCTGAGAATTTAAAGTCAATTCCCGGTTTGATTGTGCTTGGTTCGTTGGCGGCTCCGTTTTCTATTTTAATATTATTTTTCGAGGTGAATAAGCCTCGAAATGTGTCGTTTTATCAAATAGTAAAACTTGTTATTATTGGTGGGGTTTCATCAATTATTTTTCAACATTTTTTCGTGTACGCTATTGTTCCTTTTTTTATTGAATTATTAAAGTTAACGCCAGAGCATTCAAATGAGCTCAACTGGATCGCTGGTTTTACCGAAGAGCCTGCGAAACTGCTTGTCCTCCTCTGGATGATTCACAGTCCTCGTTACCACTGGACGTTGAACGGCTTGCTTCTCGGTGCCGCAGTAGGTGCGGGCTTTGCGATCTTTGAAACCGCAGGGTACGCCTTCGAATCTCTACTGCAGAGCGAAGACGTAAATGTCATGTACGAAACCCTTCTCACTCGGGGAATTTTATCGGCGTTTAGTATGCATACTGTGTGGTCTGCGATCGCCGGCGCCGGACTTTGGCGCGCCAAGCGGGGCCGCCCTTTCACTTTCAAACTCCTTTTATCCCGTTCATTTCTAGGTCCATTTCTCGCCGCAGTTGGCATGCATGCCCTTTGGAATTCGCCTTTTCAATTTTACAGCCTCCCTGTCTTCTTTGACGCAAAGTACGTTTTCGTTGGATTTGTGGGCTGGGTAATTGTCATTGGGCTGATTCGAGAAGGCTTGCGTGAAATTGTGGTGGCGCGGAGACAACTGACAGACCCGTCTACTTGAACGTGATCAAGACCTAGGTGCTGGTGCTGTTTCGAAACTTTCGTTCCGCTAATCTCTCTCGCCAAAATGAAATTAATTTTAACTCTGTTATTTCAGGGAACCCCTCCTGATGAGCATCAAAGATCATTTCTGTGAGTAATTCTCCAACTCTTCTGATATTCGATTGCCTTACTGGCGAAAGCCGTTTTGTTGACAAAACGCCCTTCACGATAGGCGCCGCAAACGATTGTGACTGGCGGATCCCTAATGCATCAGGGGGTCAGGGACAGTGCATGATCCAGCAGAAAGCTGGGGCGTTTTACCTTCTCGCGTTGAATGGGGACGCGGTTTTCCTGAACGGAACTGCAAGCCAAGGCGGCGAACTGGCAAAAGACACCGAATACACGCTCGCAATCGGAGGGCGCCTATTCGCTTTGCACGTTTCGATGGATTCGAGGAGATGGCTCGAGGGCATGGATCATTCGAAGTGGTTTATCTACAACGCAGGGGAGGCTCACAAATACGGTCCCATCCCTTTTTTGGACCTCGGAGAATCCCTGGATAGATTTCCGAACCTTGGACCAAACACGGTCTTGCTTTGCCGTGGCTTACGACAGACGGGGTTCAGCGCGATTCAGGTCAGGCCTTGGCTTCCAAACAACGTCTTGGTCCCGGATGCGGAGCCTCAGCATGACACAAATACTTTTGGCTCCGTGGATGAAACCATCGATACCGAGTACGGTGAATTCACGTGTCCGGTCTGCTGGCTTCGATTTAACCGCGCTGACACCATGAACATAGCCGTTCATGCCTCTTTGCGCGGAGATCCCATACTCGGCGAGGAGCATCTTCAGAGATTTTTTGCCACGCGGTTTAACGATCGCGGTCAGGCTTTGGATGCCATGAACATTCCAGCACCTGATCTGGCATGCCCGCATTGCAGGCGCAAGCTTCCCCAAGGGTTCCTAGATATCCCCCACCTCATTTTTTCCATCGTGGGTGCGCCCTCGTCCGGAAAATCTTACTACCTGAGTGTTCTCGTGAAGGTGCTGCAAACAACGCTCTTCAAGCATTTCAAGGTATCATTCCGCGATGCAGATCCTGCGGCGAATGTAATCTTAAACCAGATGAAGACTCAGCTGTTCTCAGCGATGTCACCGCAGGATGCCTTCCTCGCAAAGACCGAACTTGAAGGCGCCATGTATGAAATCCTGCCCCGCTTGGGCCGCAAAGTGCCGCTTCCAAAACCATTCATATTCAATCTCTCCAGCCCTGCCGCCGAGTTGGAAGATTTGTCTGTCGTGTTTTACGATAACGCGGGCGAGCACTTCGAGCCCACGCGCAACAGCGCAGATTCCCCGGGTGCCCAACACATCTCCGCTGCTTCAGGAATTTTCTTTCTATTTGATCCACTGCACAACGCTGAGTTCAAGAAGCGTCTCACGGGGTTGAACGATCCTCAAATCGACACCCGGCGGATGGATCAGCAAGACATCATTCTTTCCGAGACAGAGGTGCGAATCAAAAACCTTCTTGGGCTCGACTCTCGGGAACGCATCGCGACACCTTTCGCTGTGATTGTCGGTAAGAGTGACACGTGGCTTCATCTGTTGGGCGAAAAGCCGCTGAAATCACCTGTGCGCGATCAATTTCTCGATGCGGATACCGTCAGCCGAAATTCGAAGCGCATACGCGATCTGCTTGTCGATCTGTGTCCTGAAATCGTCTCGAACGCCGAGGCCATTTCCTCAGATGTGATGTATTTCGCTGCAAGCCCCTTGGGCTGTTCACCGGTAGAATTCACCGATTCGCGCGGCACCAAACTGATCGCACCGGATCCGCAGAAATTGAATCCGCAACACGTGGAAATCCCAACACTGTGGGTGCTTTCCCGTGTGGCCCCGTCACTTGTCCCAAGTCAATAAGTCATTAAATGGCAGAAAACTATGGCCTATCAACTTATCTACACCAGTGCGCCCCGCTGCTTGGAGGCGGGCCGTTCCGGCTTTGGCACGGTCGCTCGGCATAGGGGAATCAGCCCTCTTCTGGTATCAGTCATTGAGCGCGCAAGTCAGTTTTCGCGTCTTCCAGGCACGGATTCGGATCGGGTGATTTTCTGTCACCGCATCATCAATCTAAGTGCCGCGAAATTTCATCTCTTGAGCGCCATTAGAGACGCCGGCGCAGACTACACCGGGCGCACCAACCATATCGCCCACCATCTGGTGGTTGAACCGCGCGAAATCGCTCAACTTGGGACCTCGTGCCCATCGCCGGCGCAAATTCTCTTGAACATGCCGTGGGCAACTTCGTGGAACGACACCCCTCGGTATTTAGCGGATTCTGAGGAGGTGTCGCTCGCAAGTTTGCATTCAAGCCTGAGTGGCAACGCTTGGGCATATTTGTGCGGAAGCCCGGATCAAGGGTGGCTGCTATCGTCTGGCGAAGCCAGCCGTGGAGCCTATTTGGTTCATCACCCCGCGACTGATCTGCGTGAAATTTTTGACGAATCGCTCCGCTTGATTCCCGATCGGCTATGGCAGATTTCCTTTACGACAGCATTGCAGCCAAGCGATGAAGTCTCTGACTTTCGCTGGATTGGCGTCGAAGAACAATCACCCATGCGGGCCAAGGCAGAAGTATCCGGCCGTGCAATCCTGAACCTTGCTGATCCCAGTTCTCTGCCCCGAATAGAAGCCCCTCAGCAGGCTGCACCTCTACCGATCTTCTCCGCCCCGCCCCCAGCCGTCTCAGAGCAGGAAGCCCCAAGAAAGGCGATGCCTGACGCTTTTCAGCCGGAATCTGTTGCCGTTTTTCCTACGGCATCCCAACGGGCCGTTCCCACCCAATACGTGGACCACCCAGGAGCTGCTCAAACGCGGCGGACTGTCAAAACCAAAAGATCGATTCGGCCGATCGCGATTTCAGCCTTCGTTTTGATCATTGCGGTCTGCTTATGGATGAAGGCTGAAGAGGACAGCCGAAAGGCCTTCGAAGCCAAAATTGATAAGCATACGCATTTGCACAAGGAATTTTGTCCTTGGGTCGAGCAGCTGAAGGACGAAGTTCAATCGCACGGCAAATCTTCGCGTCCAGAGGCATTAGAAATCGCCAAATTCATCGGCAGTTTACTCAATAATATTAATTCGCTAGCATTTGATCAAATTGAAATCGATCTAGAAAAATATACTTCGATTGAACACCGTCAAATAAACGTGCCAACTGAGCTCAATAAACTAATTGAGAACTCGAAAGATTATCTCCTCAAGTATAAAGAAGTCAGTGGCCTAGAGACTGTTTCTCGTAGTTTGTCTATCCTTGACAAAGTCGAATCGGCGTGGCCTTTGCATCGAAAAGAAGATCACACGAATCCTGTCAACCCTCTTCTTCAGAAGCTTGAAAATAAATTAACGGAAATTTCCAATAAAAAAAGAGGGGAGGCGATGGAGCACTTTCTATGCGTGCAAAA
Source organism: Akkermansia muciniphila (assembly GCA_945906945.1). Lineage (GTDB taxonomy): Bacteria > Verrucomicrobiota > Verrucomicrobiia > Chthoniobacterales > Chthoniobacteraceae > Chth-196. The sequence continues at coordinate 7,510 of CAMDSZ010000071.1, read as the reverse complement.
CAGCGACATTGCTCCGTCCGATTCTTATAACGAACTCAAAAAGCGGTATCCATTTCTGAAAGAGAAACTAACAGTCAAACCGGATGTTTTTCAGAACGCTAAAAACATCGTTGAAATATGGGAGATGGTGGATTCCCCGCCAAACAACAAAGAGAACGGGAAAAAAGTTTTAGATGAACGCATTGATAGATTAGAGAAAGATGGAGCTAGATTGCCAAACTGGTTGAGAAAGATGGTTGACCAGCGTTTCCCCAACGAGACGCCAAAACCCAAGGAAGCGACTGTGACAGCGGACGCGCCGGTTAAATTGCCAGTTGCGACGCCTCCCCCGAAACCGACGGCAAATGCCGTTTCGAATGTGCCCGTATACTACCTCGGAAAAGAACAAGAAAACATGATGAAGGAGATTGGCATCCCAATCCGCGAGCTACAGGGATTCAATGAGTGGAGGGAAGATCAGCGCGTCCAGATGTTAGTGAAAGTGAACGGAGTGGACGGGGGAACACTTATCTATCGAGAAGGAAGTCACGATTTCAGCGTGAGTTTTAATAGTGATTTCCCCGAATTCAAAATTGAAAGTTCCAGCTCGTTCCCAAAACTCAAGCACATAGGAAAAAAAATTCCACCACAAGAATTAATTTATACAATCGAGTTCAGAATTGCTCAAGATCAAGAACCTGTGAAATTCACATTATTCGGAGTGCCGGTCGCTGAAACAAAGCCGCCAAGCTTACTTATCCGACAACAGGATAAAGTTAAACTCTCACCAGACTTCATGAATTCTTTAGGCAGCCAACATTCCCGATTGTTTTTTCGGTTTACGCCGCATTCTGAAAAATACTACCAACCCATCAAAACATTTGAGCAAGAAGTGGATTTCTCAGCGTCTAGGAGGCTTGTCGACATCGATAAGTCAGAAGTTGATAAGAAAATCGCGGAAATCGAAAAAGAACGCAATGCACTAAAACTTCCACCATTTACACAACCTCCTTCCTTATTGAAGAAAGCAATAGACAGCTTGGCTACACTACTGCCTTCACAACGTGACATCGTGAACACGTATATCAAAAACCTTTCTGGGATCGAGCTGATCGTCGTGAGAGAAGAGAATAAAGTTGATTTGTGCGACCGTGAAAATCAGCAGTTTCGGGACGCACTACCTAAGATCTATCAAAGTTTGACTGATGTAGATAAGACAAAAACCACTGCAACAGGAAAATCACGTTCGAAGGAAGAGGAAGAGAAAGAAAACCAAAAAGCAAAAGTTGTCTCTATTCTGAGTAACTCCCCTTTCAAGGACTTAATTCGTAAATTATACGACGAAAATTCCAAACAAAAAGCCGAATTGGAAAAACATAAGGAGTCATTAAAAAAACGGTTAGAGTCTCTTACAAATGACTCAGCCAAACTCGAAAGCAATCCTTACCGGCTGGATCGGGTGCCACCTGGAACTTACGAGATTAGTATAGAATCAGGAATCGAGGGCAGCAAAGCGCTCGTCCCCAGATATAAAATCACCGTTCCATGATTGAGATCGCGAAGCTTTGTAAGCAAATCAGGACGGTGTTATCCGGGGAAAATCCCGGCGCGGCGGATGAGGCTCTCGCTGCCCACTACGGACGCTTGTGTCACGAGGCATGTCGACGATTGGAAGCCTGCGCGGCGATGTTGGAGAAGGGCAGTGATTACCAGGCGTTGCAACTCGCCGAGACCGAACCTGTTCTCCTTGATTTGATCGCAGCGCTGAGCTTCGAGGAATCTCAAGAGTGGCGCGAGTATTGCAAGGCGAATGAACTAGTTGTGCCCGAGGCGTTTGATTCAAAAGCCGTTCAAGCCTTGGACCGTCTTTACTCCAAGGGGATTAGTCCAAACCATCCGCTCTACAAAGAATATCGTGGTGCAGTCACATCAAGGGACGACGTGAAGGCTCTGCGCATCATGCGTTCGATTGTCCGCCTAAATCCTGCGGACGCGAATGCCAAATCAGAACTCAAGCGTCTGGAGAACAAGCATTTTCAACTCACGCTTCAAGAACTACGCAAATCGCTTAGCGAAAATGATGAGGTCGCAGCGATTTCCCATCTCGCGGAATTGGAACGTCTATCGACCCCGGCGCAACTTGAGGAGATCTCTGAGTATAAGCGGGCCTGTGAAATCCGAAGAATGGAGGCCTATCGAGAGGCCTTAAGCACAGCTCAACGCCTTGCAGGTTTGCTTGACGAGGAATACCAATCTGGGGCCTGGCGCATGGTCGGGGAAATCGTTGCTCGCATCCGGTTCCTCCAACAAGAACACGGCTTTGCCCTGTCCATTTTGGATGAGAAAAAATGTGCGGACATGCAGGGTTACTACGCAACCCATCGCGCGGAATTCGATCAGGCAGTCCGGTTCAATCAAGCTTTGTCAGCACTTGCAGTCCAGATTGATCAGATTGATACGCGGCTGTTGGCCCGGTCGACGCTCGGTATTGAGGAGGCAGAAAACCTTCAGGTGGGATTAAATAAACTTTGGATGGCGGTGGAGGATTTCAAACGGACCGTTCCGGATGCGCTGACGATGCGCGTGAGTTCGAGTGGTAGCGCGTTGCGCTCGGAGGTGAACCGCCTGCAGCAGAGCCGGCGTACTAAAATCATCTCAATTAGCGCAGTCGCCATACTGCTCATTGGGGTGGCCGTTTTCTTCACGACCGAGGCCATGCGCGCAGCAGATTTCGCGACCCAGCTTGCGCGGCTTCAGGAAACAGGCCAGGTTGCGGCTACGGAGAAAATTATTTTTGATTTGCGGAGCCAAAGTCCAAGGATTTCGGCGAACCCGCGGTTGAAGTCACGCCTCGAGGAAGCGGAACAATGGGCCAAGACGGAACGTGAAAAGTGTGGTGCGTTTGAAAAGCGCTTAACGGAACTAGAAGAGGCGCTAAACGTCGAAGCGGCTCGCATAGATCCGGAGGCAGTCACAACGCAAATTGATTCTGCAAATCAACTCATTGATAGCGTGGCGGCTGACCAGCGTCCGAATTTCGCTTCCCGCCTAGTGGTCGCAAGAAACAAATTCGAGTCCAACATGGCGGCCATCCGGGAGGCATTTCTGAGTTCCACGGACAAAGAACTCGTCGAGCTGGCTGACCTTTCCTCAAAGAAACTGAACTATGAGCAATCAAAATCCACGATTGACGGTGCGTTGGCTGAAATTGAGCCGCGCCTCAAACGACTGGAGGCCCATTTAAATACGCGTTTAGCGGCACTGCAGCTTCCAGCAGCCCACCAGACCAGAATTAGTGAGCTTCGCAGTCGATTCGATTTGTTCGTTTCGGAGCAGCAAAAATTAGCCGCCGTTGACGAGGCCCTTTTAAAAGCAACGACCCTTGAGGGGTACTTGGGGGCTCTTCAAGGCATGAAGAATTCTCAGCTCCGGCAGGATGCCGCGGTCATCAACGCCCGGAAGCTGATCGACCGTCTCCCAAAGACGGATGAACTCCTTCAGGATTTGCTTTTACCCGCTGATCCGGCGGGCTGGGAGCACGCGAAAACAAACAACGGTAGCGAGAATTTTTTCCCAAGCAGCCCGATCGGGGCGGATAAACAAAAGTTGATGTCTTTGAGATCGGATGAATATCTCAATGGAGTTTCTGAAGCGACAGTCGTCTTTCACTCTGAGGGCGGCAAGCAGGAGACCTGGTATCTCAAAGGCGAACTTGCCCTACAAAAGATGGGTGGCGGATTGATCACAACCAGCAGTCACTCAGGCAACCTATACAGGCCTAGCAGCGCAAACACCGATCCTTTGTTTGTAAAAATGACGGCTGAAACAAAAAAGACGCCGAATTCACAAGCAGGCAGGGAGGTGGTGGCGACCAGGATGAGCGCGTCGAGTCAGTGCATCGCCAGTTTGTCTTTGAACCGCATGACCGATGAAAACGCGGCCAAATTTCAGGTGCCCCTTTTGCGCATCCTTGGCGATTTAATGCGCGATAAATCGGCTAACGCTGTTTTCAAAGCATACCTTATCCAACAGTTGGGCGAAATGCTGCTACTGCGCAAATATGAATGGGGATGGCAGTACTGCGGAAGCCTCCGTTCGGACCTCGAGGAGCTCTCACAGATATGCGCGGCTGTCCCATTGCGGAGTAAAGACTGGCTTTCTCAAACAAAGAACGCGCAGCTAGGGCCGCGGCTCTCCAAATTTTTTGGTGAACGTGGAACCCGCGATTACTTGGCTGAGGCCACCCTGCACCGCGACATCCTGCGGGGTGTTTTGGCGTCTGGTTTGCGATTTGGCGGCTTTATCGACAACGATGTCAAACCTCACTAGCTGGGCGAAGCAAGCAGCAGAGGTGACCTTTGGGTTTTGGCAGCAGACGGGCGGCGTTTGATCCGTTGCTCTGCCAACGATTTGAACATGCAATGGCGCTCGCGAAAACTTCGCGATCTAAGACTCGAGAACGTTGAATATGTCAACGCCCCACTATTTCAAATCGCTGTGGATCTGGCGGAGCGAGCGAACAAGATTTATGGCAGCACCGAAGAGCAACCGCTCACAATCATTGTTTCCCAACCCCCCGCGGAGGGGCCTGCCCCGTCTGCCTCAGGCAAAACGTCGAGCAAGACCCCGGGAAAGGACACTAGAAGCCCGTATTTTCAACGGTGGCGGGAATTAGCCTCAACAAAGTTGAACATTCCAGCCTTACCATCCCTAGGCTTGGATCAAATTTTGAAGCTCATTACCGATCAAGTTCAGGCGAAATATGTGATGAGAGACGGTTTCATCGAAATTCTACCTGCGTCGGTGGAGTTAGGGGCAACCCCTGCGGGCGACTTTGAAAAACACGGTACGGCCGGCTTTTCACCAGTTTTCTACGTTCCTCTCGACAGAAAATCTTTCCACGATGGTTGTTTGAAAAAATTAGCGGATTTTAACGGGAGCTCTCTCAAACTTCCTTCCATTCCTTGGTGCGATGACCAATGAGCGCGGAATTTGAACAGTCATATTTTATTTATTGGAAGGGACGCCAGTCAGGTCCCTTCAGTGAACGGGAACTACGCGAGATGCTCGAGCGTCAGGAGATCAGTCTTGCTCATCAGGTGTTCCATCAAGGGCGACAGACCTCTTTGTCAGAGTTTCTGCAGCAAAAGCGTGAAGCATCTGCGAGACAAATTGGTGCCTCCGCCTCCGAAGAGACCACCGTGAATACAGCGTCCAATAAGGAGTCGGTTTTGCCTCAAAAACCAACCGAGTCTACGAGTGGTTCCAGAATGAACACTCAGGCGCCATCGGAACAGACTGAAGGACATGTTCCCCCAATTCCTTGGCTTCGGCTGACAACCTTCGCGCTGATCGTGTTTTCGATTTACTCGTTCACCCATGCGAGGTGGCCGTCTGCCGAGCGGGAATCAAGCATTCAAAAATGCACTTTCGACGTGTGGGTTGAGAAGAGCCGTATTGATAAAAAACACAACGCCATCATCGACCCTTTCACCAGATCTGACCAATTGGCAGCCGATTACAGCAGACTGAAGTTGGACGCCGTTGATCCGATCCTTGCATCCCACCTTCAGTCCGCGATCAAGATGCACACGACAGGTGCGCAGATTTTGAAAGAGGTCATCTTTGAATCAAGAAAAATCCATCCGGAAATTGCTGAAAACGAGATTGTTAGAAACTTTTTTTCCTCGCTGAAAGCCATGCCGCGCAGTTCAAGTCCAACGGATCATGCTGCAAGTGCTGGAATTCCTGGTTTGGATGCGGCGGCCCCTGCTCCCGAACCGTTTGCTAAACACTTGAGCGCGTGCTTAAAGTGGGAGAGAGATCTTGCGGCTCACGCGATACAGGCGAAAGAGGTATCAGCGATGCTAAGCAAGAAATATTCTGTCAAATTCAGCCCCAACCCTGAGAGCTATGATCCCTGACCCAGCACGGCCGCCACACTCTTCTTTTGCCACCGGCAACCCTGTCGATCCCGCAGGAGGAGGCACGGAGATTTATCCGGATCCCAGCCACGTCCGATCCAACCCGTTTGCGGAACAATTCCGGCTAAGCTGGTCTAAAGGTGATATCGAGCAACGTCTCGGCTTTCGTGGCGGACGTTTTACCAGCGTGAACAAAAGCCTGACTTTCACGATGGGGCTTATTTTTTCTGCAGCTTTTTACGGCAGCCTTCTTCTGGTCGCTCAAAATTGGCCTGACCTTAGGTGGTTGACCGCGATGTTTCTCGAGCGCGGTGTAGCCCCCTACTTCACCATGCTGCTATTTTTTTGGGGCATCGCGATTTTGTTTATCAAACTCCGCAAGCTCCAATTTCAAGCTCAAGTTCTGAGTTTTTCAGCTATCCCGCAACAACCAGACTTCGTCCTCAACAGCGAGAGCGCGCAGGCTGTTCTCGCAAGAGTATATTCACTGGTAGATCATCCGCGGCACTTCCTGTTACTCAACCGCATTGAAAGAGCCCTTTCGAATCTGCACAACATCGGTCAAATTAGCGACGTATCCACAATCATACGGGATCAGTCCGAGTATGACGAAGGACAGGCAGCATCCAGCTACAGTCTGCTTAACAGCTTTCTGTGGGCCATCCCAGTGCTGGGATTCATTGGTACTGTGATAGGCCTGCGCTCTGCCATTGGAGCCCTGGGCGTCACCCTGCGTGCGAGTGGTGACATTTCCGCCATCCGAGAGGGGCTCCAGGCTGTGACGGCAGGGCTCGCCACAAAATTTGAAACCACGCTTGTAGCGCTTGTGTGTGCGGTAATCCTCCAACTACTGATCTCTTTTTTACAGAATAAAGAAGGCGAGTTCTTGGATGAGTGCAATGACTACTGTCACGCGCACCTATCCGCGAAGCTTAAGCTTATTTGAAATGTCTACTCGGTTTCATCGCGGTAAAACCGGAGGCATCAGCCCTTTTTTTGCTTTTCAGGATATTATCACTTCCGCGATGGCGGTTGTGATTACCATTGTCATGTTGCTTGCACTTGATATGGGAGACCCCACTCAGGGTAGTTCTGGTCCGGCAACTTCATCCGAGCTCGCAAATAAGCTCGCAGGCGTGCTCAAAAAGTTGAGCGAGGTCAATGCAGCACTCCAGACTGCCCGTGACAAGAAGGCTGCCAGCGTGTTGAACCCTGAAATTCTCAAAGGGGAGGTACAGTCCTTACGGATGGAACTCGAGGGACTTTTGGCAAGGGATCAAAGGGGCGAAAAGCCACCGGAAACAGCGCAAGACGTGAAAGGCCGAAAAATTATCGAACTCGAGATTGCAAAACTGAACGCAGCCATCACCTCTAAATCACAACAAATTGCAGAACTGCAGAAGGAGACGGAGGCAAGTTTAGTTGCAATGCAGAAAGCGGAAGGCGAATTGCGTTTAAAGCAGTCCCAGTTACTCGCTGAACAATCCCGCAGAAACGAATTGCAGCTTATCCCGGATCTTTCCAAGACCGATAAAGAGCCCGTACTAGTAGTTGTGGCAGGTACTCGCTTGACCATTCAGCGACTCGACAATCCAGAAAAACGCACG
>CAMDSZ010000070.1 GCA_945906945.1 Akkermansia muciniphila | reverse complement strand
GACTGTCTCCGGAGCAGATCGTCGATCGGATTCTGGTCTTTCCTGAGGACGCGCGGATCATGTTGCTTGCGCCTCTGGTCTTGGATGAGCGCGGCGAGTTTCGGGACGTACTGGAGAGGCTCAAGAGAGAGGGGTTTCTTCGGGCGCGTATTGACGGGGTGGTGGTGGAAATCGGCGGGCAGAATCCGGTGACGCGGCTGGCCTCGGGTGCCGCGCATCGTATCGAAGTCGTGATTGACCGGTTGGTGTTGAAGGATGGGGTGCGGCAGCGTCTCGCGGAGTCGGTTGACATGGCGCTCAAGTGGGGGCGCAACCGGCTTCTGGTGCTGTTGCAAGCCGGGAGCGAGGGCCCCTGGGTTGAGTATGTGTTTTCGACCGCCTACGTGAACCTTGAGACGGGCTTTCAGATGCCGGTGCTCACGCCAAAGCATTTTTCCTTCAACAGCCACCTGGGGGCATGCCCAGAGTGTCAGGGCCTTGGCACTCGCCAGGAGATTGACCCTGAATTGCTAGTGCCGGATCCGGAGAAGACGCTTGCCGAAGGTGCGATCGCGGCGTGGACAAAGGTGGGCAAACGGTTGGAGGCGTTTTACCGCAGCCTCCTCGGGCATTTATCGGCGCACTACAAGGTTTCTCTGGACGTTCCTTGGAACATGCTGCCCGAGTCGTTCTGCGAGGTGGTTTTGCACGGTTCGGGGGAAGAGGCGCTGCCGCTGCCCTCGCTGGACGCTGCGGGATCGGGCCTGCAAACTTTTGAAGGGGCTGTCCGACAGTTGCAGAATCTATTTGCGGTGACGGAAAGCGAGTCATCGCGCCAGCGGCTCCGTCACTTCATGGGGACTCGTCCCTGTTCGCAGTGCCATGGCGCGAGATTGCGGCCCGAGCTGCTGGCCGTAACAGTGACTAGCCGCATTGCGGATCAGACCGTGAACACTGGGATTGCGGACTTTTGTCGTCTGACTGTTGAGCGGGCGAGGGACTTCGTGGACGGGCTTGTGCTCACGGAGCAGCAGGAATTCATCACGGCGGAAATTCGGAGGGAGCTCGGCAACCGGCTCCGTTTTCTGAACGAGGTCGGGTTGGGATACCTCAACCTTGACCGTCAGAGCGGCACGCTCTCAGGCGGTGAAGCGCAGCGTATCCGGTTGGCGACGCAGATCGGCTCCGGGTTGGCCGGATGTTTGTATGTTCTGGACGAGCCTAGCATCGGGTTGCATCAGCGGGACAACGATCGACTCATCGAGACACTACGCAAGCTCAGGGACCTGGGCAATTCTGTGGTGGTTGTCGAGCATGACGAGGACACCATCCGGGCGGCTGATTACGTTCTGGATCTGGGCCCTGGGGCCGGGGTTCGCGGAGGATACCTCGTTGCGGCGGGAACGCCGCGTGAGGTTGAGCAGACGGAAGCGTCGCTAACGGGCCAGTATTTGTCCGGTGCGATGAGGATTCCGATCCCCAAGCACAGGGTTCGCCCTGAGACCCCGCATGAGAGGCTCGAGCGCGGGCATATTCCGCCCGGTTGGTTGAGCGTGATTGGCGCGGCGGAGAACAATCTGAAGCAGGTCGACGCGCACTTTCCGCTGGGGCTTTTCACCTGCGTTACGGGTGTGTCAGGTTCCGGCAAATCCACCTTGGTCGACGATGTGCTCAGGCGCGTGCTGTCTCGGAAATTACACCGGTCCAAGGATCGGCCGGGGTTGCATGAGTCGGTTGTCGGAATCGAGCAAATCGACAAGGTCATCGTGATCGACCAGTCGCCGATTGGCCGCACGCCGCGCTCAAATCCGGTGACGTATGCGGGTGCGTTCGGAGCCATCCGAGAGTTGTTCGCTGGGCTGCCCGCATCGCGTGTGAGGGGATATGATGCGGGGCGATTTTCCTTTAATGTGAAAGGGGGGCGATGCGAGTCGTGCGAGGGGGACGGAGTGAAGCGAATCGAAATGCATTTTTTGGCGGACGTGTTTGTGGAATGCGAGGTTTGTCACGGGCGCCGCTACAACCGCGAGACCCTTGAAATCACTTACAAAGGGAGAAACATCGCGGACATTTTGGACATGAACGTGGATGAGGCCTGCCGTTTTTTTCGCAACATCCCGCAGGCGTTTGACAAGCTTGTCGCACTTGAGGATGTGGGGCTGGGGTATGTGCGGCTTGGGCAATCGGGCGCCACCTTGTCGGGAGGCGAGGCGCAGCGGGTGAAGCTTGCGACCGAGTTGGCGCGCAAGAGCACTGGGCGAACCGTCTATATCATGGACGAGCCCACCACCGGACTGCATTTTGCGGATATCCACAAATTACTGGAGGTTCTGCTCAAGCTGCGGGATGCGGGCAACACGCTGATCATCATCGAGCATAATCTGGAGGTGATCAAAACTGCGGATTGGATCTTGGACCTTGGTCCGGAGGGCGGCTCGGCGGGAGGTCAGATTGTGGTGGAGGGGCCGCCTGAGCTGGTGGCGAAATGCTCGGTCTCGCACACGGGACGCTACTTGAGTAGGATGTTGCGATGAGTTTACGGACAGCCAGAGGTTGGATCGGTGTGTTTCGCGGTGTTTTAGTGGGCACGGCGGCTGGATCGTCTTTTGTTGTGGCGCTGAACGAACCTCAGAAGGTGGGTTCGGGGCAGCCAGAGCGTGTGGCTCAAGAGATGGTGCAGGCGCGCATTTTTTTGGAGAAGGGCACCAGCCAGATTGCCGTCAACCGGTTGGAGGTGCTCCTGCAGGATCCCAGCTTGTCCACCGCACAACTCACGGAGGTGCGTTCTTTGTTGGCGCGCGCTTTTATTCAACTGGGGTTGCCTGAGAAGGCATACAGTTTGTGTGCGCAGCTGCCGCAGGCGGCTCTCGGTGGTGAAGGCGGTGAACTCTCTTCGGCGGTTTTAGCGGATGGATGCATGGCTTTTGCTCAAGCGCACATGGAGGTGGGGCGCTATCACGAGGCCGGTGCTTGGTATCTGAAGGCGCGTGAAGCTGGTGGCGATCCGTCTGGGGCTCTGATGGGATACGGCTCCGCTCTGGCCCTAGAGGGGCGTCCTTCGGAGGCTCAGGCCGCACTTCAAAAAGGGCTGGAGCTCGCTGGTTCGGGTGAGGGTGCAGATGCGTTCCGGCTGGCTCTCGCGAGTCTGGCGGTCGACTTGGGGCGGCTTGCGGATGTGCGGCAATTTCTGCGTGAGGCATTCCTGCGGTCTGATGCCGACAAGCAGGCGGCGGGTGTTCTCGGGGCCAGACTGATGCTGGCCGAGGGCCGCGCTTCCGAGGCAGAGGCGGGGTTTTCAGCGGTCATTCACTGTGGTCAGGTTATTCCGGAGCCGGTGTTTTTAGGCGCCGCGCTCGGGTGCATTGATGCTCTTGTGGCGCAGAGCAGGCCGGATGATGCGGGAAAATTTATTTTCCAGTTCCTCTCCCAGAACCCGGCTGCGCCGCGGATCGGCCGGGAGGGGCTGTTTCGAAAGTGGGTGAAAATTTTGAGCGAGCACCCCAACGCGCCCGATGAAACGTTGCGCAAAACAGCCAATTTGGGAGGTGGGCTTGATCGAGCCTTGGCGTCTTATTTTCTGGGGGAGTTTTACGCGAGCATCGGAAAGGCGGCGCGAGCAGATGAGCAGCGGGAGCGGTTCTGCAGGGATTATCCGGGGCATGCACTGGTGGCGCAGGCGTGTCTGGCACGCGCTGATACGGCTTTGGGCAGCGGAGATTTGGATCAGGCGCTTCGCTGCATCACTCAGGGAATACCGGTCTGCGGTGACCCCGGGCTTCGGTCGGTTTTGCAGTTTCGGGATGCATCGGTGCGGTACAAAAAGGGACAGTTCTCCGAAGCGCTTGAACGGTTTGAGCCCCTCATGAACGGGGAATCCCCGATGGTCGCGGAGGCCGTCTTTAATGGAGGCCTTGCCGCTCTCAAGCTTGGGAATTACCGGAAGTCGGCGCAATTCGGTGAAACGCTTCGAAAGGGCGCTGCATCAAACCATCTGGCGGTGGAACTGGAGTTGGAGACTGTTTTGCAGCGTTGTCGGGACGGGCATTCCCAAGCTGAAGAAGCTTTGAAGAATTTTCTGAAGTTGCATCCAGGTCACCCTCGGGAGGCGGACGTGAAGCTGGCTTTTGTGGAGCTCACCCATCAGCAGTTGATAAGCCTTCCGGCGGGTTCTGCAGTTTCGGCGGGGCAACCGCTGAGGGCGCGCGCTACCTCTTACTTCCAGCAGGTCATGGCCACGCCGCTTGCTTCGTCCACGGCCGAGCAGGCGGCGTATTTGGAAGTGTTCTTGGCGGACTCGGAGCAACCGCGCGATGACGCACGCATCATCGAGTTGGCCGAGGCTTTCGTGCGAGTGTTCGCCGATTCGCCTTTGATCCCTGAAATGCGGATGAAGTTGGGAGAGGTTTATTTTCGAAGAAAAGATTTTGCGAACGCCGAAACGCAGTTCGCGACGCTGCTGGCGCAGCAACCGGAGGGAGCGTTGGCGGAGACCGCGGGTTATTTGGCAGGGCAATGCGCCGCCAATCTGCTGAACCCGGGATCGGTCGACAGAGCGCTCACCTACTGGGACGAGGTGGCCCGCAGGACCGGACCCTTGCGTTGGAGGGCGCGCTACCAACAGGCATCGGTAAAGTGCCGCCTCGAGCAGGAGTCGGAGGGAGTGGTTTTGTTTGATCTGATTTTAAAGGCGTCGTCCGGTGTGGATCAGGACTTGCGGTTTGCTGCGTTGTGCGGAAAGGCGGATGCTCTTTTGGCGATCGCAAAGCGGGAGGCGATGCCAATGGAGCAGGCGGTTTCTCAGTACCAGCTGTTGGCGCAAGAGGCGGATGCCTTCCCTCACTGGCGCAACCAGGCGCTCTACAAAATTGCGAAGGCTTACGAGGCGAGTCGGCCGTTGGAGTCGCTGGAGGGGTTCGTGCAGCTGTTGGACTCGCCCGGGTCTATGGACGCGGGCGAGTATTTCTGGGTGTTCAAGGCGGGGTTTGACGCGGCCCGTTTTTTGGAGCGCCAAGCCGCGTGGAGGGATGCTGTGAGTGTCTACGAACGGATGGCCAAAATGCCCGCGCCTCGCGCCCAGGAGGCGGGTGCGCGTGCACGGCAGATCCGTCTGGAGCGCTTTTTATGGGAGTAGGTTATGGAAGTGGGTGTGGGCGCCCCGTAAAACGGGTTGGCTTAAGCGGGCGACTCTGTTTGCATCTGCGACGATTATGAAAATCGTACTTGCTTACTCGGGTGGCCTCGACACTTCCGTTCTCCTTGCATGGCTGAAGGAGACTTATCAGGCGGAGATCATCGCGTTTTGTGCTGACGTCGGTCAGGAGGAGGAGCTTCACGGGCTTGAAGAAAAGGCCGCGAAGACTGGCGCGAGCAAGATTTACATCGACAATCTCTGCGAGGAGTTCGCTAGCAACTTTATTTTTCCGATGATCCAGGCGAACGCGATTTACGAGGGGCAGTATCTGCTTGGAACCTCGATCGCGCGTCCGCTGATTGCGAAGCGCATGGTTGAGATCGCGCGGGCCGAAGGCGCCGACGCTGTGGCTCATGGTGCTACCGGGAAGGGGAACGATCAGGTCCGGTTCGAACTCACCGCAGCCGCGCTTGCTCCTGAACTCGAGGTGATCGCTCCATGGCGGCAGGACCGCTTCCGTGAGCAGTTCCCCGGCCGTGCCGAGATGATCTCGTACTGCGAACAACGCAGCATACCCGTTCAGGCAACTGCGAAGAAGCCGTACTCCATGGACAGAAACCTGCTGCACATTTCCTTCGAGGCCGGCATTCTTGAAGACCCTTGGTTTGATGCGTCCGCGCCGGAGGCGAAGGAAATGTATGTGCTTTCGGTCTCGCCGGAGGATGCTCCCGACCGCGCGGAATACGTGGAATTGAGTTTTGAGAATGGGATTTGCACTGCGATTGGACACGACGGTATCGAAGACCTTCTTGGGAAGTTGGGATTTACGGGAAAAATTTCGAAAAACGCCGCCGGCCATGTTTTGCTTTCCCCTTACTGGGTGATGAAAGCACTCAATAGGCTCGGTGGTAGGAACGGAATCGGGCGCGTGGACATGGTCGAAAACCGGTTTGTGGGCATGAAATCGCGCGGAGTTTATGAGACGCCCGGCGGATCCATCCTGCTTTATGGACATCGTCAGCTTGAGTCGCTGACAATGGATCGTGAGGTAATGCATCTTCGCGACGGATTGATCCCGAAATACGCAGCTCTTGTTTACAATGGATTTTGGTTCAGTCCGGAGCGGTTGGCATTGCAGGCCCTGGTTTCTGAGAGCCAGAAGAACGTGACTGGAGTAGTTCGCGTGAAGCTCTATAAGGGCAACGTGATTGCCGCCGGAAGAAAATCACCGGTGAGCCTTTACAACCCGCATATCGCGACCATGGAGGCCGATCCTACGAAGGCCTATAACCAAAACGACGCCACCGGATTTATTGCTTTGAACGCGCTCAGGCTCAAGGTTGCTGCTCGCGTGCACGCTGGAAGTTAACACGAGACTGACGAAAATGAAGGCAGACCTCCCCCCGTGTCTCTTGACCCGCCTTACTGCGGGTATTGTTCTGTTCGTGGCAGTCGGCGATCCCTCGCGTTCACTTTGGAGTGCTCCGGCAGCTGTGCCCTCGAATGCACCCGTTTTGCAGAAGACGGTATCAAAAGTGCCGCTGACGGTTGCTGCAGAAAAAGCTGACGCGTTGTATCGTTGCGGCGAAGACGTTCGATTCATGATCCAGGTCACGGGCGAAGGGGCCGCGTTCGGTTCTGGCGATGTTGCATGGACGCTTTCAAAAGACGGACTGCCGCCGCATCAAAGCGGCATCGTGAAGTTGCATGAGGGGAAAGCCACCATCACCGGAGTTTTAAACGAGCCCGGATTTCTGCAATGCCGCGTGAAGTTGGAGGGTGCTACGGGGGTGGATGCGGGCGGTTACGTTTTGGGGGGAGCAGGTGTCGATCCTCGCGAGATCAAGCCAAGTCTGCCGGTCCCGGGGGACTTCGACGAATATTGGTCGGAGCTGAAGGGGAGGCTCGCAAAGGTGCCCATGAATCCCAAATTGGTGGAGGTGGTTTCCCCGATCAAGAATGGGGATGCGTTTGATTTGAAGCTGGATTCGGTGGGAGCTCCTGTTTCGGGTTATTTTGTTCGCCCCCGCGGTGCGGCTCCCAAGAGCTTGCCTGCAATTCTGACGGTGCACGGAGCTGGGGTTCGCTCTTCGAGTTTGGGAGGAAGCGGTGGATGGGCTGCGCAGGGTTTTCTGGCGCTTGATATCAATGCGCACGGGTTGCCTAATGGCGAAAAAGAGGAGTTTTACAAGGCGCTTGCGGACGGGGAGCTGAAGGATTACCGCGTCCGCGGGCGCGAATCCCGTGACACGATTTATTTTCAAGGGATGTTCCTCAGGCTTGTGCGCGCGATTGATTTTCTGACATCCCAACCCGAGTGGGACGGCGCAGTCATGGTGGTGCACGGCAGCAGTCAGGGCGGTGCCCAGTCCATTGTCGCCGCCGGGTTGGATCCGAGAGTGACCTTTTACGCCGCCGGCGTTCCCGCAATGTGCGACCACACGGGATTCAAGGCTGGGAGAATCAATGGATGGCCCAAGTTCATCGCAACCGGGGAAACGCCGGATGACTCAATTGTCAGCGCTGTGAGATATTATGACGCGATGAACTTCGCTGCCCGAATTCGCGTTCCGGGCGTAATGAGCGGTGGGTTCATTGACGCTACCTGCCCGCCAACAAGCGTTTATGCCGCGTTCAATGCCGTTGCTGCGAAGAAGGACATTTTTAATGACCCTCCAAGCGGACACTCCGTATCCGCCAAGGCCGGTGAGAGCATGAGAGCGGCGATCTTGAATCACGTTCAGCAAAGCAAGGCTCGGTAGTGCGGCTGTTTTTTAGTTGCGGGATATAATGCCTTCCATGACTCGGGTTTTTGGGGCACAAGCTCTGAGCTAGTCATGAGCACTAAAACTTTGGTGGTGGCAGCATTTCTGGGATTCGTCCCCGTGGCCTTTTGTCAAACGACCACAGTGACGCCAAGGCCTTTCGGGGGCGGAGCGACGATCTACACGCCCGGCCAGCCTACGACGACGGTGACGCCAAGGCCTTTTGGGGGTGGAGCGACGATCTACACGCCCGGCCAGCCTACAACGACGGTGACGCCGAGGCCTTTTGGCGGTGGGGCAACGATTTACACGCCAGGTCAGCCGCCCTCCCAAGGCAACAGCAGGCAGCCCGCCAACGCGGCTCTGCTGTATTCTGCCGGTCAGCTATCCGTTCAGGGGTCCGCGAAGCACTCGGGCTTGTCGAAGTGACAATTTTGAAACGGCTTTCGATTGCCCCTGCGCATGGAGCCGCCTCGGGTATTGAGAGTTTGCGCGTGCGAACGGGAGTCTTGTTGATTGCCTTATCAATGGCTGTGGGCCGCCAGTCGATGCACTGCGTCGCTCACAATTTGATCGACGGTGACTGAGCGCCCGTCGACCGCCTGAGTGAGGTCAACGCGCATGTCATGCTCCCAGAAAGACTCGATGTGGCGTGCCGTGCATTGAACCGCATCCGCGCTCGGATCCGCAGCCCACTGGCGTGCAATCTGGTTTGCCATTCGCACAAGCGCGCCCAAGCGGTGCTCGGGATGATCCAGTTCAATATTCGCAACCGAATGACCTGGTGAAACCTGGACAGCGGTCACCTTGTACTCGGGGCAGTTGGTCGCCCAATCCGAGTTTTCGGTGGTGATAATGTTCGCGCCGCTCACCGGATAATGAAAGGTGGTGTATACAACTCCGGGCGCCATTCGTTCGCTCAGATGCGCGTGCAGAACAGTCGACCCGATTCGACTTGATACGGTCACCTCGTCGCCGTCGCGAATCCCGCGCGCCTCTGCGTCGCTCGGGTGTATCTCCAGCGTGTCTTCCTTGTGCCACTCGACGTTTTTAGTCCGGCGTGTCTGGGCGCCCACATTGTATTGGCTCAAAATCCGTCCTGTGGTCAGCAAGAGCGGGAATCGGCGGTTCGCTTTTTCCTCGGTCGGCACGTAGGGCGTGGGAGTGAACTTGCCGAGCCCGCGCACGAACTGGTTTAAGTGCATGATTGGCGTACCCGTCGGCGTCTGTTCGTTGCACGGCCATTGCACGCTACCGAGGGAGTCCAGCTTGGCAAATGACACCCCCGCAAACGTCGGAGTGAGGGCCGCGATTTCGTCCATGATCGCGCTCGAGGAGGGGTAGTGCATCGGATGCCCAAGTGCGGCTGCGAGCTCGCACACCGTTTCCCATTCCTGTTTCCCAGTCTTCGCGCGCATCGCCGGACGCACGCGGTTGATTCGCCGCTCGGCGTTGGTGAATGTGCCGTCTTTCTCCAAAAAAGAAGTCCCCGGAAAAAACACATGGGCGAGCTTTGCCGTCTCGTTGATGAAAAGATCCTGCACGATCACCAACTCCATCGCCCGGAGCGCTGCCTGAACATGAATCGTGTTCGGATCGGACTGCGCGATATCCTCGCCCTGCACATACAGCCCCTTAAAGTGCCCGTCTATCGCCCCGTCCAGCATGTTGGGAATGCGCAAGCCCGGTTCGGGATCAATGCGCACTCCCCAAAAAGCCTCGAAAGTTGCGCGCGCCGTGTCGTCGCTGACATGGCGGTATCCTGCGAGTTCGTGCGGGAAAGAGCCCATGTCGCAGGAGCCTTGCACGTTGTTCTGTCCCCTGAGCGGGTTGACTCCAACGCCGTCCCGTCCGAGGTTGCCTGTGGCCATTGCTAGATTTGCCATGCCCATCACCATTGTGGACCCTTGGCTGTGCTCGGTGACTCCGAGTCCGTAGTAGATGGCCGCGTTCCCGCCGGTGGCGTATAAGCGAGCTGCCGCACGCACCTCTTCGGCGGGCACTCCCGTTTTGGATTCCATCGCCTCAGGACTGTTCTCCGGGCGCGAGATGAAACTCTTCCATTTCTGATACTCAGCGGCTTCGCAGCGTTCGGAGACAAACTTTTCGTTGGTGAGCCCCTCTTCCACAATCACGTGGGCAAGCGAGTTGATGAGAGCCACGTTTGTGCCGGGGCGCAGTTGGAGGAAATGAGTCGCCTGAACGTGCGGACTCCGTACCAGGTCGATCTTGCGCGGGTCCGCTACGATGAGGCGCGCGCCGTCACGCAGGCGTTTTTTCATCCGCGAAGCAAAAACCGGATGTGCGTCCGTCGGATTGGCTCCGATGACGAGGATCACGTCTGCATATTCGACGGATTTGAAATCCTGCGTTCCTGCTGAAGTGCCGAATGCGTTCTTCAACCCGAAACCGGTGGGGGAGTGACAAACCCGCGCGCACGTGTCGACGTTGTTATTGCCAAACGCGGTGCGCACCATCTTTTGTACTACGTAGACCTCCTCGTTTGTGCAGCGCGACGATGTGATTCCGCCGATGGCGGCGCGGCCGTGGCGGGCTTGGATGTCTTTGAGTCGTGAAGCAGCGAACGAGATAGCCTCCTGCCAAGAAACCTTGCGCCACTCCTGATCAATCGAATCGCGAATCATCGGTTCGGTGACGCGGTCGGGATGCGTGGCGTAGCCCCAGGCAAAGCGGCCCTTCACACAGGAGTGGCCCTCGTTGGCGCCGCCGTCCTTGTAGGGCACCATTCGCACGACTTGTTCGCCCTGCATCTCTGCCTTGAATGAACACCCGACGCCGCAGTAGGCGCACGTGGTCAGGACTGTTTTGCGCGGAGTGCCGTGTTCGATCACCGAGTTTTCCGTGAGCGTTGCAGTCGGGCACGCTTGAACGCAGGCCCCGCAGGAAACGCAGGGCGAGTCAAAGAAGTTGCCGTTCGCCCCCGCCGCGACGCGTGAGCCGAATCCGCGCCCTTCGATGGTCAGCGCAAACGTGCCTTGCACTTCCTCGCAGGCGCGCACGCAGCGCGAGCAGACGATGCATTTGGAAGAGTCGAAGGTGAAGTACGGGTTTGATGTGTCCTTAGGCAGGTCCAGATGGTTTTCTCCCTGATATCCGTAGCGAACTTCCCGTAGGCCCACTGCCCCCGCCATGTCCTGCAGTTCGCAGTCGCCGTTGGCCGGACAACTCAAGCAATCTAATGGATGGTCGCTGATGTAGAGCTCCATGACGCCGCGCCGCATACGCTCGAGTTTCGGGGACTGCGTGGTGACGCTCATCCCGCTTGAAACAAGCGTGGTGCAGGACGCTGGCGTCCCCTTGCGGCCGTCGATTTCAACCAGGCAAAGCCGGCAAGAGCCAAAAGCGTCGAGCTTCTCGGTTGCGCACAGCTTCGGGATGTCGACGCCCGCCAATGCAGCGGCACGCATCACGGAGGTTCCTTCAGGAACGGAAACGGCCACACCGTCCACGGTCAATTCGACGGAGCGCGCAATCTCGCTGCGGGAGGCGCGCCTCGGTTCGGGTGTGCCAAGGTCTTGTTCGACGAGGATCATGGTCTGGCTCCTTTCAAGTTCTGGAAGTCTTCTGTGAAATGATTGAGGGCGCTACGCACTGGAAGCGGGGTAAGGCCTCCCATGGCGCACAAGGATCCGTCTGCCATCACCTCGCACAAGTCTTCGAGCAGTTCGATGTTCGCGCTGCGGTTTACATCGGCCATGATTTTATCCATCAACTCGACACCGCGCGTGCTGCCGATGCGACAAGGTGTGCATTTGCCGCAGCTCTCGATCGCGCAGAATTCCATCGCGAAACGCGCCTGCTCCGCCATGTTGACCGTGTCGTCAAAGACCACGATGCCGCCGTGCCCGACAATCGCATGAACCGCAGCGAAGGACTCATAATCAAAGGGCAGGTGAAACTGCTCGGGCGGGAGGTACGCGCCAAGGGGGCCGCCCACCTGGACTGCGCGGATAGGACGACCGTTTGCGGTTCCGCCTCCTAGTTCGTTGACGACTTCGCCGAGCGTAGCTCCGAAGGCAACTTCAAGGATGCCTCCCCGCGCAATGTTTCCTGCAAGCTGCAAAACCTGCGTGCCGCGGCTGCGACCGATTCCAAGCGCGGCGTATGCGGCCGCTCCCTTCGCCATGATTGCAGGAACCGTCGCGAGGCTCAGTACGTTATTAATTACCGTCGGTTTTCCAAACAATCCGACGTGGGCGGGAAGGGGAGGCTTGGCGCGAACCACTCCGCGTTTGCCCTCGAGGCTTTCGAGCAACGCGGTCTCCTCGCCGCAAACATAAGAGCCCGCGCCGACGCGGACATGGATTTGAAAGTTCAAGCCTGAGTTGAGGATGTTGTCACCAAGCCAGCCCTGCTGTTTTGCAGCAGCTATCGCGGCGTGCAGCGATTCGATCGCCTCGGGGTATTCGCTGCGTACGTAAATGTACCCTTCGTCCGCACCGACGGCCCGGCCCGCGATGGTCATCCCTTCCAGCAGCATGAATGGATCGCCCTCCATCAGCATGCGGTCTGCGAAAGTACCGCTGTCGCCCTCGTCCGCGTTGCAGACGATAAATTTTTTTGGGCCTCGCGCTTCGAGCACCGTGCGCCATTTGACGCCTGTAGGGAAGGCAGCGCCGCCGCGCCCCCGCAGACCGCTATCGGTGATCTCCTGAACAATCTCGGCCTGTGACATGGCCAGCGCGCGTTTCAAGCCGGTCATGCCGCCATTCGCCTCGTAGTCCTGGGGCGAGCGCGGGTCGATCATTCCCACCCGCTCAAATGTGAAGCGCTGTTGCCGTTTGATCCAGGGAAGGTCGAGTGTAGGGCCAAGCCTTAACGGATGTTCGCCGCCTTCAAGCAGGCCGCTCTTGAGCAGGCTCGGAACGTCGGAAGCTTGAATAGGTCCGTAGGCGATGCGTCCCGCTGCTGTTTGGACTTCAATCATGGGTTCGAGCCACAGCATTCCCCAAGAGCCGTTGCGCACCACCCTGACGCCGGGCTCTTGCGCAAGGGCCTGCGCTACGGCGTCGGCGCCTCCAGCGCGAGCCGCTGCGTCGCGCGGTACAAAAACGGTGACGCCTTCGCCGCGGCCGGATTCCGTCGCTGGCGCGGAAGAGTTGGTCTGCGCGGCATTCGCGATGATCCGCTCGATCGCTTCCGGGGTCACCCCGCCCGAAAGTCTGCCTTGCACCGCCACCGCCGGGCCGAGAGAGCAGTGGCCCAGGCAAAAAACCTCCTCGATTTCCACGGGCTTTCCCGCCCCGACTCGCTTCGCGCGGTCCCACACAGCGCGTCCGCCCCGCGCCTGGCAGGCTTCCGCTCTGCAGACGTGGATGATCGGGCCAGCAGGAGCTTCGGTGCGGAAATCTTTGTAGTAGCTGATTACTCCGTGCACCTCGGAGACCGTCTGGTTAAAAACATCAGCCAGCAGCGGGATGTAGTCGCGGTCCACGTAGCCCAGGGCGTGTTGAATGGCGTGCAGCGCTGGGAGCAGTCCGCCCGGCATTTCTGAGAAGCCTCTTACGGTTGCCTCCAGTGGAAGGGAATGAATGGGGGAGCTCAAGCGTGTGGAATCGGTTGAATAAGAAGTGTGGGGAGCGGAGCGATTCGAGTTATAACTCAATCAAATAACCTTGTAGCTGAATATTTGTTGGCAGCAAACTTACATCGCAGGGCTTTAGTGGGCAGTGAGGTCTAGAAGTTCGGCACCAACATCTGGCGTTGGTAAATCCAGTTGCGGGCTCCAGAGCGCCAGAGGTGCGAGCTGATGACAGCCTCGCTCGGAGCTACTCTTTTGCCCCCTGGGAGCGCGTGGCCCCAGCTGCGCCCAGACGCGGGTTGCACCAGAGCGGCGGCGCAGCAGCAACGACGCCAAAGGGCCAAGGGGGGAAGACATCCTAGAGTGAGCGTGTTCTGCGCAGCTGGGGCTGCGCGCTCCCAGGGAGGGCGTGATTTGTTCTGGTCCGCTTCAACCGCACCTTCGCTCCTGCGGAATTTTAATTCCAGCCATTCCATGCGGGTTCAACGAAGCCGACATTGAACTGGCCTTGTGTCCTGTGTTCGGGCGCATCGATGCTGGTAGTTTGAGTACTTTGCGCCTGTTTTGGCGTCTGTGCGTTTTCCCATGTTTCACCCCGTTTAACCCCCTGTGGTCCCCTGCAGCGTCAGGTTGGATTCCCCCCTATGATTCGGGCTGAGGCGGGGGGGTGGCCGCAAACCGCGCTTGAGTTTGGGCCCCGCTTTCGGATTCTTAAGGGATGCACCT
>CAMDSZ010000069.1 GCA_945906945.1 Akkermansia muciniphila | reverse complement strand
TTCCAGTGGCATGGTCGATCGCATGCAACGTGTGCGCGTCGATTTGGGAAACAAACACTTTCCCCTCCGCAACAGAAATCGCGGACAGCGCCCCGGGCAAGTCCAGCTCCCACGCAACGCCGAGATCCTCCACAAGGGGCTGGTCGCTGAACCCGCTGCGCGCCGCGTCGTGCCGGAATGTCGGCCAGTCCTTTGCGTCCGCGTCCCTTTCGTTCAATGCCTGTCCCCAGGCCGCGCCCTTCTGCAGACGCTGCTCGTCAGACGCGGGCTCCGGATGCGGTGAATACGAGCCCGCCGCGAGCGCGTTCATGCCGTCCAGTTTCGCCTCGGGGTAGCAGGCGCAGTTGTGGGGTCCCGCGTAGGTCAGACCATTGGCGGGCATCACCCCGTACAGACACGCTCCGCGCACCCAGTGATTGAGGTCCCAGTGCTGCTTGTCCAAATCCACGTATTCGATGCCAGTTCTCGAAGGAATAATGAATTTCTCCGTCGCCTTCGCCAGATAGCACCGGTGGTGAAACCAGTAGGTCCCCGCAGGAACGTCAGGCGCGAACTTCTTCACCACCTCGCCCGTATCTGGATTGCGTCCAGTGAACTCGCCGGTCTGCCCGCCTTGCGTGGTGCCAGCATTCCAGACCAGACCGTTTGCGACGATGAGATCCTCAGGCGAGCGATATCCCGATTTTTCGTGGGATCCCTGCCACTTCTGCTCGCCGGTCTTCAAGTCAAGCGCACGCTCGATTCCGTCTCCGCCAGCGTAAAGGACGAGGTCTTTGTAAAGCAGCACGCGCGGGCCGAAATTGTATTCGATCAATTTCCGTTTTCCCTGCGGAGCGCTCTTCCAATTTTCAGATCCCGAGGCGGCATTGAGACAAACCACCTGTTCGCCGTTGAAGTATGCGACCACTTTCCCATCAGTCCCCAAAGTGATCGGGGCACAGACCGCCTCCTTTTTCCAAAGTAGCTTTCCGGTGTTTGCATCGACAGCCATCAAATACCGCGGTGCCTTGTCCCATTCATACTCGTTGGCAACACGCCCCTGATCTTGCTGCTGCTTGGGAGCATAATCCTTGAGCGCCCACTTGTTGGGGTTGACCAAAAGATACAGCACCCCGTCGACATGGAGGATTTCCTCGGTGCCTTTGGTTTCAGGATACTCGCGGATGATATTGCCGGTCGCCCCGTCCAGGCAAGTGACTGGGCCTTCGAGCTCGCTTGCAACAAAGATCCGATCGCCGTCGCTCACCAAACGCCGCGTCAACTGGGTGGGCCCGGTTTTTAGAGGCCACATGTGATCCGACCAGCTACTGATTGGTTTTTTCCAAAGCACCGTTCCGTTGAACGCTTCGCGAGCAATGAGCATCCATTTTGAAGGGAGTAGAATCGAGATCCGCGAGCCCTCGTCCATGATGTAAAATAGACGGCCGTTACTGGAGACCTGCGCCGACACGCTCGACATCCGGTCATGATGGCGGGACCAGCGCGGCCCGCCCACCCATTGCAGACGCTCTGGCGGGCCGACGTGTTCGTCTTTGGAAACCGCATTGCCCTTCGCGTCGTAATAGTAATGCGTCCAGTCGTCGAACTTGGCGTCCTTTGTTTTGACAGTCTTCACCCACACGCCGTCTTTTTTCACAAGCGCGACGCCGTTCGGAACGAGCACGCGCAGCACCTCGCTCATCGGCGTGGATTTGAGGTCCTCGGACACGACGAGGTTAATGAGGTTGTCGATATACGGAAGGCGCGTGCCGTTGAACTGGTCGACAGCGATTGCGCCATTCTTACCGACTGCATGCAATGCGGCACGCACTGCTGCAACCTTGGAAACGTCGGTATCGACACCCTGCACCTGGAACGAATCGTTGTGCTTGAGCGCCGCGGTCCACTGCGCATCGTCCAATCCGATTTGCAGGACAATTCCTCCTTTGACGCCGGAGGTTTGAAAAACCTTATCCGCCTCCTGCTGGTTGAAGGCAGCGATTGAAGTGAGGGGCAGGCACGCCAAGAAAACCGTGAACGCGTTTTTTAAGAACATGGGTCGGAGGGAGATTGTATTGCGGGCGAAAAAAACGCCGGCACCGCGAGCAAAAGCGGGCACCGGCGTTTCTTTTGAAGGGTTAAGTTTGACTCAACGCGTTTATTTTTTCGGCGCTTTTCCAGCGCGTGCTGAGTACTCTTCCATGCTCAGCTTGCCGTCCCCGTCTTTGTCGAGGTCCTTGAACTTTGCTTCGACTTCGCTTGCTTCTTTTTTGCCACGATACTCGTCGATGGAAAGTTTCCCGTCGCCGTCCTTATCAAGCCTCTTGAACATGTCTTCGGGAGAGGTCTTCGGCTTTTCGGGCTTGGCTTCGTCTGCTGCGAAGGAGATGGAGGCGGAGAGAGCGAGAACGCTCAGGAGGGAAGTCAGGGTTTTCATGATTGGTTTGTTTTGGTTTTACCGGCGAGCAGGTTATCGCCTCTGGGTGAGTCAAAAACCGGCCGCCGCTTTTTATAACGCCGTTCGTTGAGAAATGTTACGAAAAACTACTCCTCCAAGCCCCTTTTACCGCCGCTGACCGGCGCCCTGCACCCCGCCCTTGGTGTCCCATGTGGTCCACGGCGTCCGAGACCTCCAAGGGGAAACCCCAGACACCACCAAGCGACGGCTGTTTGTTGCGCCAACCAAGGCTACCTGCCGCTCCTACAAGGCTACTTGCCTTCCCAATCAAGGCAGATCAGCAAGCTTTCGTCCCGTAAGTAGAGTCGTTGATGCGCTAAAACTGGCCCTGCCCAGCAGGGGTACTGCAATCCCGGCACCTGCCAATGCCCCACCTCCACCGGCTTCTCCGTGGACACCTCAAACAGTCCCAGCCGGCCACACTCGCCAAGCGCCACCAGCTTGCCATCCGCCAGGATAAACGACCCGCGCCCGTAAAACTCAGGCGGCTGTTCACCCGGCCTCAGTTTGGAATGCCCAGCGTTGGGCCAGCCCTCGAAGCGGTCCCAGTAAAGGCGTCCATCCGCCCAGCCAACGCAGCGCATCTGGGCGTCCGGCTCATTTCGACCGCTGAAAGCGTAAAGCTTGCCATCGGTCAGTACGGGCCGGCTCCAATGCATCTCCAACTGAAGCCCGCGCCAGACCTCCTCCACCGATTTGCCATCGGGGCGCACCCTCAACAACACGGACCCGTTTCGGAAGTACGCCGAGGAAATGAGCACGCAATCCTCCTGCACCACCGGAGTCATCGCGTTCACCGATGAATCCTGCCGTGCACGAAACCAGTACGCAAAATGCCGCGCGCCAGTTTCGGGGTCGAGCGATAGCAGCCCCTGCCGCGTGACGCAAAGCGCATGCCGCTTTCCATGGATGGTCGCCATCACCGGCGTGCAATAGCTGGCTTGTTTTTGAAAAGCCGGATCGGCCGTGTTCCACTGAATCAGCCGCTCGCCAGGCCAGCCGAGCATCGGCTCGCCCGTCCACGTCTTTTCGCCCCCGTTTTCCCAAAGCGTTTTGCCGGTGTGAACATCCAAAGCGACCACCGCGGAATTCGGCTGACCGCCGACGATGAGAATCAGCTTGTCGCCGTCCAACACCGGACTGCTGCCCACCCCGAAGAACGCCTCCGGCACCTCAAAATCCGCGCCCGTGTTTCGCCGCCAAACCTCCGCGCCATCGCTCAAATTGGAGCAAAGCAGCACGCCCTCCGCTCCAAATGTAATGCAGTAGCGATCCGTCAACAGCGGCGAACACCGTGGCCCGTTGTTGTATCCAAACGGATCAATGAACCGCGTGGGATAAGTCTTTTTCCAAATCGTTTTTCCGGTCGCCGCATCGCATGCCTCCACGATCTCCTCGCCTCCCAAACGGTGATGCAGCACCAGCGTCTGACCTTTGATGCTCGGGGCGCTGTATCCGGTGCCGACTTCGCGCTTCCACACAACCGGCACCCCGTCGGCCGACAAATTCTGACGCAGCCCTTTTTCTGGGGAAATATTGTCGCGTGTCGGGCCGAGAAACTCCGGCCAGTCCGCCGCTGGCATCCGCGTGGAAGCAGCCAGCAGCAAGACCAAACCAACCGCGAGGCGTGCGAGTAGGATAGGGGGGGTCATGGAACAGTGGATCATAGGGCTTCCGAGGCTTGTCTCAAAGTCCGGACTCTCAGATCTTGTGCGTATGGATCAAGAAAGTTCTCAAACGCCGGGCGCTGACATCTTGTCGAGAGCGGGCGTTGCCTCGGCGCAGCGGCATGTGTTTGTATGCATCGGTCCGGAATGCTGCGCGAGCGCCGAGGGAGAGGCGCTCTGGGAGCTGATGAAACGGCGCCTCAAGGCCGAGTCGGTCCCGGCCATGCGCACCAAAGCAGCCTGCCTGCGAGTTTGCACCGGCGGCCCCTGGCTGGTGGTTTATCCCGAGGGAATCTGGTACGGAAGCGTCACGGCCGAGCGGTTCGAGGGGATTCTTCAACAGCACCTCCGCGACGGCCGGCCCGTGCTGGAGTGGGTTTCAGGCCAAACTGGCTGCCCCCTGCCTCACAGTACAAATCCCTGAAATCGGACGCTGGGCTTGCCAGCACGGGCTTCCGCGGGTTTTAAGCATGCTCCGAAAGCACTGGGGAGCGGCTATTTCCGGACAGCCTTCGAAAGGTTGTGCGTGATATCCTCGAATTCTGCGGGGGTCAAAGTGATCGCATCAGCCGGTGGCGCCCACGTCGACTCGGAGAACTGCGGGGCGAACTGGATGTGATCCACCCTGAGAACTGCGTTGCCCTCGGGACCCTGCAGCCCGATGCGTGCAGGTCGGCCCTGGGCGTTGAGCCAGAGTCGCATTGCCCAGGCCTTGAGGTTGGCGGGGAGCATGCGCGCGATTTCCGGCTGAATGCGGATGTCGAGCACCCTCGACGAAACGCCATCGAGAGGCATCTGTCCGCGGCTTTGCACCTCGAGAAGAATGGGCAGCACCGCGAGGTGTTTTCCTGAAAACGGGATTTGCATAGGCTGAAGCACCGAACGCTCCTTCGGGCTGGGGCGCGGTCCAGCCAGCTTGAGCGCGTCCAAAAGGGGCCGAACCTGCGCGCCGGGCGAGGCCCAGATTTGCTGCTGGTTGCGGCAACTCACAATGGTGGTTTCCCCCACGGGCACACTCAACCGGAGCCGATCCGGCGCTTGAAGCGCGAATTCGAAGGCAGGGAGTGATTTGAGCGAATCCTCGTCGGGCGCAGCATCGGGCGCAGCACCCTGCGCTTTAACAAAGGAGATCGGGCCCAGCGACTCGACGCGGCCCTGGATGCGGAACGCGTGTGCCTGACCGGCTGGAGGCGAAGCCAGCACGTCGAAGAAGGGCATCAGCGCGGATTCCGCGTCCTGCTCAGGAGAGCCTGCGCGCGCGCGCCCCGATCCGAACGCAAAAACGGATGCCGCGAACACGCTGAGGAGGAACCCGCGTGAAATTCCGCGTGAAATTTTTTGTGCCGCGGCCAGCGATCTGCACTTGCCTGAAGACCGCACTAGAATGTCGCGCGGGTTTGCTGTTAAGTGGGGGAGGAGATTGATTGGCTTTGGCATGATCAGTGGCTTTCGCATTGAAGATTCTCGCATGGAAGATTTCTTTGCGGAGTCGAGGCTCCTGCACTAACGAACTTACACCCCATGGCGGCAACGCTTTTTTCTCAAATTCTTCTGGCTAACAGTGATGGCGGACTCGTGTTCGCTTTCGAACAATCGACCCTGCCCGGCAAACTGGTGCTTAGCGCACTGTTTATAGGCTCAGTGTTCTCTTGGTCGGTGATGTTAAGCAAGTTTCTTACGCTCCGCGTCGCTTCGCGCCAGAAAGAAGCGTTCTTGGAACTGTTCCGCCAGGACCGGTTCCCCCTGCGGGTCTATGGCGACGGGCTCACGTTTGACGGCGCACCGGTTTTCGCCGTGTACCTCGCCGGGTGCCACGAACTCGCCTACCAACTTCTCGGCGCCACCGAGGTGGACGAGACTTTTTCGAACCGTCTGGAAACCGCTGGCAAAATCACCCCGGCACAGATGCGCGTGGTGGCGGTGGCGATGGAGCGTGCCGTGGGTGAATCGGCGCTGCTGCTTGAATCGCAAATGATCGTGCTCGCAACCGCTGTCAGCGGCGCGCCCTTCATCGGGCTGCTTGGAACCGTCTGGGGCGTGATGGAAACCTTTGCTGACGTCGCGAAGGCGGGTTCCGCAAGCCTCGCCGCCATGGCGCCCGGCGTATCCGCCGCGCTCATCACAACGGTGACAGGCCTGCTCGTCGCCATCCCTGCGATGTTCGGCTACAATTATCTGGTCACCACAGTGCGTGGCATGATCGTGGGCTTGGACAACTTCGCCGCCGAACTCACCAGCGCGTTCGAACACCGATACGTTTCACACCGCTCGGATTCGTAGGGCCCCTCTGCCCCTCCAGCCGAACTTACCGAATACCGCTTCCACCCATTCCGATGCGCCGCTTTTCCGATAAACACAGCATGCACACGTTGAACGAACTCAACGTGACGCCGCTTCTGGATCTGGCGTTCGTGCTGCTGCTCATTTTCATGATCACCACGCCGCTGATGGAAAACAGCACCGACCTCATCCTTCCGACGGGAAAGCAGGACGGTCAGGCCGTGGATCCCAATAGCGTGATCAATCTGTCGCTGTTCAGGGATGACCGGATTCTCATCAATACCGATCCGGTGGCGTTAGCTGAGCTGACAACGCGCCTCACCCAATTGCACGAAGCCCGGCCTGATGCGGCGGTCATCGTCCGTTCGCACAAGGAACTCACGGTGCAAAGGATCATGGAGGTCATGGATGCCGTGAAAGCCGCAAAGATCACCAAGGTCGGTTTGGCAAAAGTGACCGAGTCCCAGTAGCCGGGTTCGAAGTCAGACAAATGGGCGATTCATTTTTCCGGCGAAACATCCTTCTAGTTGCGCTCCTGCATCTGGTGGCGCTGGGGTTGATGTGGTTTTTCAGCCGCAATCACTCGTCCCCGCTGGCGGACGTGCAGTGGTTGGATGGCGGTAGCCTCGGCGGTGGCGGCGGAGCGGCCGGCGAGGGCGCCGATGCCCCGCCACCACCGCCGCGCCCGGACTCGGCTCCCGACACGCTTCCCGACGTTCCCGCTCCCAAACTCAAACCCGAACCGGCCCCCAAACCGGAGCCTGCCCAGAAGCCGGCCCCGAAACCTCCCGAACCGAAGCCGGATCCTATCGAGCCCAAAGACACACCCAAGGACGCACCTAAGGACGAGCCCGAGAGTGAGATCAAATTGCCCACCAAAAAGGTGGAGAAGAAGCCTGAACCTAAACCTGACACTAAGCCCGAGCCCAAACCCGCGCCAAAACCCGAAGTAAAACCTCCACCAAAACCAGAGGTCAAACCCACTCCGAAGCCAGAGGTAAAGCCACCGCCAAAGCCCGAGCCCAAACCCGCGCCGAAGCCGGAAGTGAAACCACCGCCAAAACCAGAGGTCAAACCCACTCCGAAACCGGAGGTAAAGCCACCGCCAAAACCAGAAACCAAACCTGCTCCGAAGCCGGAAACGAAACCGGAAGTCAAGGTAGACCCCAAACCGGCGCCCAAAGTCGAAGCCAAGCCCGAGGCTAAACCAGCAGCCAAGACCGAGACAAAAACGGAGACTAAACCCGCCTCTGTTGTGCCCCTAAAAGTGGAGCCAGCCAAGTCCGGGCCGGGTGCCGGATCCGGCCCACCTTCCGTCGTGCCTTTAAAAGCCATGCCTCTGGGTGGCGGCGCAGGAAACGGGGGCGGTGGCGCAGGCGGCGGAGGCAATGGAACCGGAACCGGTCAGGGCAACGGGTCCGGGCCAGGTTCGGGCACTGGAACAGGAACCGGGTCAGGCAATGGCACGGGTTCCGGACGGGCGGGCGGCGGCCCCAGCGCTTCGGAACTTGGCAACTATCATCAGATGATCCACGACCGTTTTTTCAGCCGTTGGGAGCAACCCACCTCCATCGTGCGCTCAAATCAGGACTTCATCGCCATCCTCAAAATCCGGATCCGCAAGGACGGCACGATCGTTCTCCGCGAGATCTCGACCTCTTCGGGCAACCCGGTGATGGACGAATCGGTGATGAGCGCGGCACAAAAAGTAACGCAAATCGCGCCGCTCCCCAACGGTCTTCCGGGCGAGACCTACGATGTCAAAATCCAATTCAAGCTCGACCAGAACTAACCAGCAACCGGCTTTGCGGTCTCCCACCTCATGACACCATCCAAAGCCCCGGGGTTTCCGAGCATCGAAGACTCGACTGTTTTCAAAGGCTCACCCGCTGATGCTGATCTTTCGCATGTCTGGCATCCGTTCACGCAAACGCGCGAATGGCGCGACCAAGAACCCCTGATGTTGGTGGAGGGCTGCGGCGCGCGGCTCCGGGACGCAAAAGGACGCTGGTTTTTGGATGGCAACTCCTCGATCTGGACCAACATCCACGGCCATCGTCACCCTCGTCTGGATGCGGCCCTGAAAGCACAGATTGATCGCGTCGCGCACACGTCTTTTCTCGGATTCTCAAACCCGCTCGCTGCGCAAGTGTGCGCCGAACTCTCCGCCCTCTGGCCTGCGGGCACGCTGAGCCGAGCCTTTCTATCCGACAACGGTTCCACGGCGATTGAGGTCGCACTGAAAATGGCGGCACAATTCTGGATGCTTTCGGGCAAGCCCGAGCGTTCGCGTTTCGTCGCCTTTCAGGGAGCCTATCACGGCGACACCATGGGCGCCTCCGCACTCGGCGGCATTCCGCTTTTTCACGAACGCTTCGCGAACTGGCAATTCCCAGTCGAACGCGTCTCGGACTTTGAAGCGCTTCAAAACTTGTGCGTCGACGGAATCGCAGCCGTGGTGATCGAGCCGCTCGTTCAAGGCGCAAATCAAGTGTTCGTCTGGCCGAAGGGGCTGCTTGCTCGGGTTCGCTCATGGTGCGATGCGAACGGTGTTTTTCTCATCGCCGACGAGGTGCTCACCGGCTTTGGCCGGACCGGCACCCTTTTCGCATGCGAGCAGGAGGGTGTGGTGCCCGATTTTGTGGCGCTCGCAAAAGGGCTCACCGGCGGATATCTGCCGCTCGCAGCCACCCTGACGAGGGAGTCCATCTTCGACGCCTTCACTGGCGGGGCGGACCGCACGCTGTATTACGGCCATTCCTACTGCGGCAACCCTCTGGGCTGCGCTTTGGCACTCGAGAACCTCGCCATTTTCCGGGAGGAAAACGTGTTGTCCCAGCTCAACACCTTGCTCATTCCCGCGTTTCACTCGGCGCTGGAGCGTCATCTCGCCCCATTGCCCGAGGTCCACGAGATTCGCAAATGCGGGATGATAGCCGGCATCGAGGTGCGCCAGCCCGGCGGACGCCCGTTTGAAGCAGGGCTGCGCATGGGAAGCCGAATCTGTCTTGCGGCGCGCGATTTTGGACTGCTGACACGCCCCATCCGGGACACCATCGTACTCATGCCCCCTTTTTGCGCTTCAAAAACCGATTTAGAGGAGATGGCGGGAGCAGTCGGGGAAGCCATTCGTCTATGCGCGGCAAAAGGTGACAGCGTAACCCAGTAGTAATCGGCGGAAAACGCAGGAGGCGGTTAGAATTTTTTTCTATCCGCTTTTCTATCCGAAAACGCTCCTGCACGATGATCGAAGATTAAACGGAATCTATTTATGGACCCTTGGATCGGACTAAAACAGAACGCCCGCGCCGCGCTTTCGCAACGGGACTACAGCGCAGCCAACCTGCTCGAGCGCCTTTCCGGTGCCGGCCTGACCGTGGGCGAGCTGTTGTCCACCGACCGGTCGGTGCTCGCACCGGGCTGGATTCCCGGCGTGGATTTTGTCCCCCGCCGCGTGTTTCGCCAGCGGCACCGAGGGTTTTTCGGAGAATTCGCGCGCGAAGGACAGGGGCTGCTCGGGCAGCTGGGCTTGTGGCCGCGCCAATGGGCCACCGCGCGCATGTTTGCAGGAACGGCAAAGGGCTTTCACATCCACCCTCCTCATATTCCCGCCGGGCAGACCCCCGAGGCATGGTTCCAAAAGCTCTACGGCCTCGCACCCGCACCGGTTTCTGAGCGCCCCTACGCGCTCGAACAATGGGACGTCATGTTTTTTATACAGAGCAACGTCGAAATGATCCTCATTGACGAGCGCGCGGGGCTGGATCGACGCGTGATGCGCTTCTTCCTCGATGGTGACGACAGCGGCGGCGCGCAGCACGCGGGAGTTGTGATTCCAGCCGGAGTCGCCCACGCCTTGCGCGTGGAAGGTTCTGCGGACGCGATCATGGTTTACGGCACATCCACGACGTTCGCCCCGGAGGCAGAGGGCCGGATCGCGGATGAAGTCGAAAAAGCGCCACTGCCAGAACAATGGCAGCATTACATCCGGTCCGGGACGTGCTAATCTCGCCTGCATGCCTACCTACGAGTACGAACCCTGCTCGGGAGATTGCCGGATTTGCAAGGGCGGCTTTTCGCTGACTCGCCCCGTGACCGCGCCTCCCTTGGAAAACTGCCCGCTTTGCCGCAAGCCGGTGCGTAAACTCATCAGTTCGTTTTCGACGCCGAAAATCCTGAAGCCCCTCTCCGTTGCGGATGCTCGGAGCGCGGGATTTAAAGTCTACAAGCGGGTCGGCAAGGGCGAGTACGAGCGGCAGTGAACCGTGTTGAACTTTCAGAGACACGCCCACCCCTGACACCCAAAACAGTCCCGCACCACCCGTCCATGAACGAGCGCCCAGAACTCTCCGATCCCAGAACGCCCCGGATCCTCACGGAAGTCCAGGTGATGTTCTTCGACACGGACTGCGCGGCCGTGGTGCACAATCTCGCCTACTTGCGGTTTATTGAAACCGCTCGGACGCTGCTGGCCGAGCAGCTCGGCATGGGTCTGGTCGAGATGGCGCAGTCCAAGTTGTTCCCGGTGGTTGCCCGCACCGAAATTGATTACCGAAAACCAGCCGGCTTGGGCGACAAGCTGGTCGTGGACGGATGGCTTGAATCACTCGACCGCACCCGTTTCTGGTGCGCATTTGAAGTCCGCAGAACGAGTGATTCAGCCGTCATGGTTTGCGCGCGACAAATGCTGGCTTTGGTGCAAATGCCCGCAGGCAAACCCGTGCGTCTTCCCGCGGACTGGTCCGAGAAATACCAGCACTTGGTAAAATCCAAACGCGGGGGCGCCAGCTCCGAGGAGGCCTTGTGATGCCAGCCGACGAATCCGGCACGACTTTTCATCTCACCGTTCTTGGCAGCGGCAGCTCGGGCAATTGTTCCCTCGTGGAAACGCCCAACACGCGCATCCTCATCGACGCGGGATTCAGCACGCGCCGCATCACGCAACGCCTTGCGGAGATCGGCGTACAGCCTGAACAAATCGACGGCATTCTTGTCACCCACGAACACTCCGACCACTCGTGCGGATTGAACGTCTGGTCCAAGCGCTTTAAAACACCCATCTACGCCAACCGGCTCACCGCCGAGGCGCTTTCCAAAAGCGTGACCAACGCCTCGTGGAAAATCTTCGCCACGGGCTCTGCTTTCCCGATCGGTGACCTGGAGGTCGACAGCTTCTCCATCCCGCACGATGCCGCGGAACCCGTAGGCTACGTGCTGCGGCACGCCGCGCGCGAGATCGGCTTTCTTACCGACCTGGGCTTCGCGACGCGCATGGTCACCGAACGGGTGCGCGCGGTTCACACTCTCGTGATTGAAACCAATCACGACGAAAAGATGCTCCAAAACGACACGCGTCGGCCGTGGGCTGTCAAACAGCGCATCATGTCGCGGCACGGCCACCTTTCAAACGCCGCGGCCGCGGAGTTGCTGGCGGAAATGGTCGGAGGCAATCTGCGCCGTGCCGTGCTCGGCCACTTGAGCGAGGATTGCAACACGCCTGAGCTCGCGATTTCCACGGTTCGCAACCGGCTGGCGCTCAGCGGCGGTGAATCCGTGGAGGTGCTCTGCGCGACTTCGCCGCAGGCGGCCGCACGCATGGCTGTGCACTGAACCAACCCACGCGCTGAAACCGCCCAAAGACTGGGAAGGTGCCAAAATTCAGGCTTCGCAGGCATTTCGTGCTTTGCGTCGGGGACATCCATGGGCAGAGTGCGCTCTCGATGAAAATCGACCGTCCCGACTTTGTGGAACTGGGCTTCGCGCGGATGGAGCGCGACCTAAACTACCTGATGGATTGTTTCGCTGAGGTCCTTGAGGAGATGGGACTTGGCGATCTCTCCGGACACCTTCCCTGGCGGAAAGAAATCAAAAAATCAACGGAGACACCTCCGCGTCTCGAACTTGCGTTGTCCGTCGCGTTCCAGCTCCTCAACATGGTCGAGGAGAACGCCTCCGGACAGACCCGGTTGATGCGCGAATCCGGCCACGGCTCTGAACCCGGGACGTGGGGCGACCAGATCGGCAAGCTCGTTGAGCAGGGCTTCGGCGCGCAGGAAATCGTGGCAGCGATGAAGCGGGTCCGCGTCGAACCCGTGCTGACCGCGCATCCGACCGAGGCGAAACGCCTGTCGGTGCTCGACCAGCACCGCGTACTGTTCGGGTTACTGGAGCGCGCCACCAAACAAGACTCCTCCAGCGCCCAAGCGCGCGTACTCCGAAAGGAAGTGAAGACCGTGCTGGAACGGCTCTGGAGAACCGGTGAAATCATTCTCGAAAAACCCTCGCTCACCGACGAGCGCCGCAATGTGCTGCATTACCTGCGCGAGGTGTTTCCCTCAGTTCTGCCGGCTCTCGACGAGCGGCTGCGCCAGGCATGGATCGACGCCGGGTTTGATCTGGAGCTGCTGCGTCAGCCCGGCGTTTTGCCCCGGATCCGCTTCGGCACCTGGGTTGGCGGCGATCGGGATGGGCATCCCGGCGTGACGGCCGAGGTCACTTCCGAAACCCTCGAGCGGCTGCGCGTGAATGCCCTGTTGGTGGCCTACAACCTTCTCTCACACCTCTCCGAGTCGCTCTCGCTGACTTCCTGGATGCAGGAGCCACCCAAGATTCTCGTCGAGGCAATCGAGGCTCATGAGACGGCGCTCGGCGCCGAGGTGCCGCCTGTTTCGCACAAGGACGAGCCTTGGCGGAGATGCGTGCAATTGATGGCGGCGCGACTGCCGCTCGAACAAACTTCGGGACGCCTCGCCCAACTCCGGGAAGGTGCAGGCAAATACGCTCATCCTCACGAATTGCTAGCCGACTTGGACGTGCTTTCCAGATCACTCGAACAGGTTGGCGCGAAGCGATTGGTGGACTCGGATGTTTCTCCCACAAGGCGCGGGATTGAAGTCTTCGGATTCCACCTTGCCCAACTCGACATCCGCCAAAACTCATTATTCCACTCAAAGGCCCTCACGCAGCTCCTCGGAGCGAGCAGTCTTTCTGCAGACGATTGGGAGGACTGGTCCGAAATGGAAAGGCTGCGATTTTTGGAGAAAGAACTGCGTTCGCCGCGTCCGTTCCTGCATCCAGCCGCATCAGCAGGTCCCGAGGCGGATGCCGTCCTGGGTTGTTACCGTGTGCTCGCGGACAACATCACCAACTTTGGTGAACGCGGTATCGGGGCTTTGATCGTGAGCATGACACGGCGCCTCTCGGATCTGCTGGTGGTTTACCTTCTGGCGCGTGAAGCGGGACTGCTGCGAGCCTATCCTGAGGGTATCGTCTGTTTGCTGCCGGTGGTGCCGTTGTTTGAAACCATCGAGGATCTCGAAGGCGCCCCGGCGATGCTGCGTGCATTTCTGGAACAGCCGGTCACGCGCGCCAGCCTTGCGCATCACGCCAAGCAATCGGGCCGCCCGGGTGAATTGCTCCAACAGGTGATGGTCGGCTACAGCGACAGCAACAAGGACGGCGGGATTCTCGCAAGCCAGTGGGCGCTGCAACAGAGCCAGGGCCGTCTCGCAAAAGTCGCCCGGGATGCTGGTGTCGAATTGCGCTTCTTCCATGGACGCGGCGGCACCGTGAGCCGGGGCGCGGGCCCCACACACCGCTTCTTGGAGGCGCTCCCGCACGGCACCCTCATGGGGCACATGCGACTCACCGAGCAGGGGGAAACCATTGCGCAAAAATACGCCAACCCATCGACGGCCACGCACAATCTCGAACTGCTGCTCGCCGGGGTGACCGAGACCACCGCACGCCATGCCCGAGTAT
>CAMDSZ010000068.1 GCA_945906945.1 Akkermansia muciniphila | reverse complement strand
GTTCGCCGCTCCACCATTTTGCTGCGGCCTCGGAGTGACTGCTCCCTGCCTGATTGCAGGGGAGAGAATCGGCAGTCCGGAAGCGCTCGGAGCGGCAGCCGCAAGTGAAGACACGGTTGCAATGATTGCGGCAAGCATTCCTGACGCGTGTACTGAGGGAACGAATGCGTGCGCTCGGTGGCGGTGCGGATGACATGCGTTGTTTAGTTCGCTCAACGCGGTAGGCTCGGGTGCGCGATTGGGATACGCTCTGAATTGTGTGGGCGTGCTCATGGATTAAGGGTTTGTTGTTAAAAATATGCCTTTAGAACGACAGATTCAGGCTGAGGCCCGCACGCGTTCGCGAGAATGGCTGTGCGCCCTCGCCCTCGGAGTTGTTTTCGCTGAGTTCCAGAAAAGAGCTCGCTGATATCCAGCGTTTGATGGCCCACGCGAGCTCGAGTCTGCCGAGCAAATAATGGTCAACGCGGCCGGTCCTTACACCGCTTGAGGCGGAAGTGTACTTGGACGTCTCGTACTGTCCGGTGATTGAGGTAGAGAGGGATTGTGTGAGTTGGTGGCTTAGGCTGAGGGAGATCGATGTGACCGCGTAGTTTTGGAAGGCGAGGCTTGCAGACGCGAATACGCGCCTTCCAACATTCAGTGCGAGTGCGGTTTTCTGGGTGATCGTCCAACTGGCACTGGCTAACCAGACGGGATTCAGACTGTGGGTGTTTGTTTCTTGGAACTCACGGCGCTCCATCCCGCCAAGTGCATTGAATCGTAGTTTTTCTGTCGGCTGATATTCGATCCGAGTGAGTCCTTGGGTGTAGCGTTGCTCGAAGCCAGCGTTCGGGCGGAGCACCCCGATGGCTGTGCCCAGCCCAATGCGAGTCTTTGCGCTGAAGTCGTAGAGATGGAGACTTTGGACCCTGTACTCCTTCGAGCTCAAAAACCGGTCGAACGAGGAATCCGTAAAGTCCGCGTTCATCTCGGAGGATAGTTTTTCGCTCCATTTGCAAACCATCGTGCCAGCTCCATAAAGGGTGGTGCGCGTGACCCGTTCGCCTAAGTCTGGGAAGCTTGATGTCAGCTTTTGCGCACTCGTCTGCAGACTGAATCGGATCCGGTTGGTGTTTGAGTTGATTGATAGCGATCCGATCTGGTCGAATGTTTGCGCCGCAGAGCGGTTCACAAAGTCATTGAATGCGCCGATGTAGACGCCACCCACTCGCCACTTCGTTTCTTCATTGCCGAGTTGCGTGAGGATCGCCGGCCCGACGCTCACTTGAAGGTCTCGTCGCCGATTCAGTTCGGAGGCATTGACGTTGCTGTCGAGAATCGCCGACTGCGTGAGCCTTAGGATGTAGGTTAGAGGTCCCGAGCGGCGCGCGTCTGAGTAACGCGTGATTTCCGTGAGCGCCGGGTTGGCGATCGCTGCGGATGGCGCGGGGCGAATGGTAGCTTCGCGAAAAAGGCTTCCCTCCTGCACGGGCAGCAAGTCGGATGCATGCACTGTCGGCTTTACTTCCAATGGAAGGGCCTGGCCTGGCGCTTCAGGATTCAGGGATTCAGGCGCCTGCTGAAGGGGCAGAATTGGGAACACCGGCGGCAGGGGTGAATCGGCTGGTGAATCCCCGGGTGCGGTTTGGGTCTGATCACGCCGCTGACTGTTTGGTAGGGCGCCGTAGCGTCCCTCTTGTGCGGCTGGGAATCGGAAACTCGGCTCTGGAGGCGGTGCTGCGGACAAGAGTTCTTCCGGGCTGCGAACTTTTGTTTCAGTGCTGCGCCAGATCGCTTGTTGGGTTGCACCTTGGGTTTCCAAGGCCCGGATGGCTGGTGGCGCCCGGAATCCTAGGGTTTCCGACAATCCAATCCAAGCGCATGCGATGCGAAGGATACGCCGCAGGCGACTGATTGAGGGGCCTGCAGCCATCGAAGTGGCCGCCCGAGTTTTGTGGCGAGGAGCTGACTGGCTGAGGCGCCAAAGTCCGTGTTCCCCGTCGGGTTGCGATTCAAAGTACAGGGGGGCTGCGGGGCGGCAGTCGGTGCCATCGCGCTTGGCTGAAGCGGGCACAGTCGCCGCCCCGTAATTGCCACACTCACCTCCCTCCTCCCTCATACGAATATCTTCGCATGGCGGTCGGCGATCGGCTAGTTGGGGAATGCCTGCTTATGTGTAGGCGAGGAAGCTGGAGTCGAGTGTTTGCGTTTCTCCCGGCTGTTGAAAAGAAAGGAGGGGTGCGCGGAGCTTCGTCGGGTTTAGCGGTTGGGCTGTTGTAGACTCAGTGCAACGAGATCGGTCGAGGAGGATGAGGCAGGGCGAGGGGAGCCAGAACCTGGCGAGTAAAATCGGTTAATGTCTCGCATCATCTGAGCGATGTGGCGGTACTTCGCCGCGGGCTTCATCTTTCTGTAGCTCACCCAAGGGTCGCCCCATTTTAGGATTTCGATTTGTTCGCGGCGGAGCCCCCACGCGTTCATCGCGGATTTTGTTGGTTTATAGAGGTCGATGGTGTTGCGCCCGGTCAGCGCCCAGCCGTAGTCGTCCACAAAGTAAGTTTCGCCGGTGGAGCAGAGGCGGAAGATGGTGCCCGCAGGCCAGCGTGCCCAGTCGGCTGCCGCGCTGTGAATGCTCGGGCCGCACCGCAGGGGAGTGCCCAAGGCGGACTTGTTGCCGTAGGCGATGTGATCTGACTCTGTGTGGGTGTAGGCGGTGGTTCGGACAGTTTGGAAGCGTGCCCGAGCAAGCGGCTTCTCGTAGGCGGGCAGAGGCTTTGGGGTGGAGCAAGCGCTGATGCAAAGCGTCAGCGCGAGGAGTAGGAGATTTCTGGGGTGCATGGCTTGGGGAGCCGGATTACGGCGGGATTAATTGGAGCGGGACTAGTGAAGTGGGACTAGGAGAGGGCGCCGAGCAGAAGCTCGACGTGTTGATCTGGTTTAACCTTGCGGAAAATCGCTTTGATTTTGCCGTCGGGACCAATCACGAACGTGGAGCGCTCGGTGCCCATGTAGGTTTTTCCGTACATGCTTTTTTCCACCCACACTTGGTAGGCCTGCACCAAGGCTTGGGTGGTGTCGCTCAAGATGGGAAAAGGCAGGCTGAACTTGTCGATAAACTTGCGGTGGCTCTTCGGAGGGTCGATGCTGACGCCGAAGAGCACGGCTTTTTCCTTTAGAAGATTCCATGCGTCTCGCAACCCGCAGGCCTGAGTGGTACACCCTGGGGTGTCGTCTTTGGGGTAAAAATAGAGCACCACGTTTTTTCCGGTGAAGTCAGTCGCGGAGATAGAAGTTCCTTCGCCGTAGGAGCCTCCGACTGCGATCGAGGAGAAATCCGGAGCGGTGTCGCCGATTTGGAGCTGTGGCATGCTAATTGCCGTAGAAAAAAAAAGAAACTTTGGCAACTGTAATAAGCCCTGATCGTACGTGAGTTCCGATAGGCGTGAGTGCGGTGGAGCGCTTTGCTCACATGCCTGCATGTACGTTGCTCAGCCGGTTTTAAAAATGACAACAGCAAACAAAATCACCCTCGCAAGGATTGGATTAATTCCGGTTTTCGTGACCTTTGCGATTTATTACGGTCGCAGCGTGAGCGCCGGAAGCGCGCAGGAGTGGTTGCGATGGATGGCGGTGACGGTGTTTGGTTTTGCAGCGGCAAGCGACGGGCTGGACGGTTTTATTGCGCGACGTTTCAATCAGCGAACCGAGTTGGGCGTGATTCTTGATCCGATTGCGGACAAGGGGTTGTTGCTCGCCGCGATCGTTGCTTTGAGTTTCTCGAACTGGGGGTACGAACTGCCCGTTTGGTTTGCTGTACTTGTGGTGGCGCGGGACCTGATCGTTCTCGCGGGCGGTCTGGCGTTAATTCTCATGCATGGGCGCGCCACGGTCCGGACGACTTGGACGGGAAAAGCGGCCACGGCCCTGCAGATGATTGCCTTAGTGCTGGTGATGCTTCAGCATGAGGCGTTGAGGGGGCGCATCTCGCTATTTAATAGGGAGTTTCCAATCGTGTGGCTGGATATTCCGGTGCTGGCTGCGGCGATGTTTACACTCATTTCGGGTGTCGGGTATTCCGCGCGCGGGATTGCCCAGATGCATGCCGGCGGTTTAGGCGATCCGACTCAGTGGCCTAAGGGTTAGAATCAAAGAGTCAAAACGCAGGCATGTAGGGCTGAGGGGGGGATTTTGCTGCTCTCCCAAGAAACAGGCCCGGGAGCGGGCGCAAATAAATGGCGCTGTGGTGTCCCGGGGATGGTATGGATAGGAGATGCGAACAGTGGCCATAGTTGGAAGACCGAACGTGGGGAAGTCAGCGCTTTTTAACAGGCTTGCTGGAAAGAAGATATCGATTGTGCATGACATGCCCGGGGTGACCCGCGACCGGATTGTGGCCAAATGCTCGCTGGGGCGTACGCCCTTTCAAATCGTAGACACCGGCGGAATCGGGGCCGATGTGGACGTTGAATTCACTGACCAGGTCAGGGCCGAGGTACAGATCGCGCTAGAAAGCAGCGATCTGCTGGTCTTCGTGGTAGACGGGCAAAGCGGGTTGACGCCGACCGACATGGACCTGGCCCGGTTAATGCGCAAGGTTTCTAAGCCGCTCATTTTGGTCGTCAACAAGATCGACCATGACAAGCACGTGTCGCTGCCTGCGGAATTCACGCGGCTTGGATTCAGCCCGG
The DNA here is from genome assembly GCA_945906945.1 of Akkermansia muciniphila. Classification (GTDB taxonomy): domain Bacteria; phylum Verrucomicrobiota; class Verrucomicrobiia; order Chthoniobacterales; family Chthoniobacteraceae; genus Chth-196. Next base: position 9,540 of record CAMDSZ010000068.1, on the reverse strand, counting down.
TGATGGCCGTTAGTGCTGAACACGGTCTCGGCATTGGGATGCTGGTGGATCGGATTGATGCCCTTCTACCTGGGGATGATGTTTCCGATGAGGTTCGCGCGGGGAAACCGCTGCAGATTGCTATTCTTGGAAGGCCAAATGTGGGCAAATCTTCTCTCACCAACGCGATTCTCGAGGATGAGCGCACTCTCGTGTCGCCGATTTCGGGAACCACCCGGGATTCGGTCGATATCCCCTACAGGCGCGGCGACCAGCTTTACACTCTGATTGATACAGCGGGGATCCGACCAAAGGCGAAGCGGTCGGATTCGGTGGAGGTGTTTTCCGTTATGCGCTCTGAAAAGAGTCTTGAGCGCGCGGATCTTTGCATGCTGGTGATTGATGCATCTCAGGGCGTCAGCAGTCAGGACAAGCGGATTGGGGGGAAGATACAGGAGGCGGGGAAGCCGTGCATCGTGGTGATCAACAAGTGGGATCTCATCGAGGAGCGCACTCAGGACAAGGAGGGGTTGCGCGAGGTGTTGAATGGATTTCGCGATGACCTGTTTTTCCTCTCCTATGCTCCGCTCGTGCTGCTTTCGGCCAAGACGGGTTTGTCGATGGACCGCCTTTTCAAACGAGTGGAGGGTGTGCGTGAGGCGGCTAGTCGGCGGATTGGGACAGGTGTCCTCAACCGGTTGATGACTACAGCCATGACCAATCATCCGGTTTCCCTCAAGTCGGGACGTCGGTTTAAAGTGCTTTATGCGACCCAGCCTGAACCACGCGGGCATTCCGCCATCGCAGTGCCGGAATTGGTGCTTTTCTGTAACGAGAAAGGGCTCTTGGATGACTCCTACAGGAGGTTTTTGGAAGCGCGCATCCGTGAGGTTGAGCCCTGGGAGGGGCTGCCCATCAAGATTTTCTTCCGTGAACGCGGGCCGCGGACGCCGGGCACCGGCAGTCGGCGCAAGAAGCCGGAATTTGATATTCCCCGTATGGACGGAAGCGTGCCGGACTCCGAGGCGGCACCAAGCGTGAGGAGGCGCGGTGCAGCGACTGCGGTCGCGGCGGGTGCAAAGCGTGGCGGCGGCCCGGCGGCGCGTGGCGGAGCTGCAGTGCGCAAAAAGAGCGCTCGGAAGTGAGGCTTCTTCTTTGAATGACTTTCGGAGCTGACGCCTTTTGCTCCGGAGGGATCGGGTAGTTTCATTGGCCCTCCGGTTGAGTTAGGCAGGCGCGTGGGCTGGTGGGCCTACACCGGATGCTGTTGGCTAGGCTCAGAGCTCTAGGTCACGCTGCGTTTTTCTTGGGCTGCGCGATTCGTGCCAGCTTGAAGCGCTCGTCGTAGTTGCCTTGATTAAATTTTCGGCAGCAGGGGAGGCAGGCAGCGGCTCTGCGAAAGGGGCGGACACGTTCGATGGTGGACTGGCAGTTTGGGCAGCGGTAAGCGTGCGCGCGCGGTAATTCTCGGCGCGGGAGCGGGAGGTCGTGGCAGCGGGCCTCGTTTGAAAGGCCGAGTTCGACGCAGGCCTTCCGCCATTCTGGCCCGTGTGGCGCGATGCGACGCCGCCCTGCGCGGTGGCTTGCCACCAGATGCGCCAGTTCGTGGAGGAGGGTGCGTTCGACTTCGCGCCACCCGAAGGAACTAAGCTTTGGGTTGAGCACGATCAAATTGCTAGCTGGATAGGCGAGACCCGCTGTGCTGCGCATCCGGGCGTTCCACAGAACCGAGATTTTCTCGGATAGCGGCCCTAAGCCGATGGTGCTGAGGCGATCGGAAGCGAACAGGGTGAGTTCCGGTGCGGGCGTTCCTTTACCGGTTTTTGTGCTTTGAACCAGAATTTGCAAGGCGCTGTGAGAGTGAATGGATTGAAGGATGTGAAGGTTTAGTCCGCGCTACCGGCTGAGCCGCTCCCATACACGTCGTATTTTCGCAACGGCGGTACCGACTTCTTCCAATGTGGCGGATCGTCCAAATGAGAATCGCAGCGAACTCGCCGCCCGCGTGGCGGGAACCCCCATCGCCTGCAGAACGTGGGAGGGTTGGAGGGATCCCACCATGCAAGCTGATCCGCTCGATGCGCAGACCCCCTCCAGATCGAGCGCCATGAGAAGACTCTCCGCGTCCGATGCTGGAAAAGTCACGTTGGCGGTGTTGTAAAGCCGGTGGTCCCGGTGGCCGTTGAATTCCAAGTCGCGGCACTCCGATGCGAGCCCCGACTCGAAGCGGTCCCGAAGGGGAGCAACCTTGGCGGCGTCATCCGCCATCCGCTCCATCGCAAGTCGAGCTGAGGACGCGAGCCCCACAATGGACGCAGTGTTCTCCGTTCCCGGTCGGCGCTGCGCTTCCTGGGCGCCTCCGAGTTGTATGGAATCAATCGCAATCCCACCCCGCAGAAACAGCGCCCCCGCGCCTTTGGGGCCATAGAATTTGTGCGCGGCGAGCGAGAGCGCATCGAACAACCCGATGTCGAGCATCTCTTTTCCGAAGGACTGCACCACGTCGCTGTGGAAGAAGACGCCCTTCGCTCTGCATACGGAGCTGATTTCAGAAATCGGGTGTTTGACTCCGGTTTCGTTGTTTGCGCTCATGATCGACACCAGCGTGGTATCCGGACGGATTGCAGCGGCCAGGTCTGAAGGATCCAAGCGCCCGTCCGTTCCGACACCGAGTTTTGTGACGCAGAAGCCTTCCTTTTGTTCGAGGTAGTCGAAAGCGTGCAGCACCGCATGGTGTTCGGTTGCGCAAGTGATCAGATGCCTGCCCTTTGGGCGGTGAGCACGCGCAAGACCAAGGATCGCAAGATTGTCGGACTCGGTGCCGCTGCCCGTGAAGATGATTTCGTGCGGACGGCATTTAAGCAGCGAGGCGAGAGTGTCTCTGGACTCATCGATCGCGGCGCGGGAAAGCCGGCCGGCCTGGTGGCCGGAGGAGGGGTTGCCGTACACTTCTGAAAGAAAGGGAAGCATCGCCTTGAGAACCTCGGGAGCGAGCGGAGTTGTGGCATTGGCGTCGAGGTAAATCATGGGTGCGTTCTGATGCCGGAGACTATCGCAGAATCAACGGGATGTCAGTGCGCGAAAATAACACGACTGGAGTTTTTGACTGCTGTTTGTCTCGTGTTTGAAAACAAGGCAGACCGAGAAAGAATCGTCTCGCTTTTGAAGCCTGCGCTGCATCAGTGGAAGTCATGACTCTTGGGTGCGAGCACCCTCTCCGCAAGAAGCCCCTCGACCCGCTCGGCCCGCAGATGCGTGATCCCTTCCTGCTGTTGGACGACGCCGTGGATCATCAGAAACCCCTCGTGGTGCACAACCAAGCGCGCTGACTCATATAGACGGGGCTCGAGGATCACGTTGGCGATACCGGTTTCATCCTCCAAGCTCAGGAACACAAAGCCCTTCGCCGTCCCCGGCCGCTGCCGGCTGATGACCATTCCCGCCAACTGTAAGTAGGTGCCGTGCGTGGCATGCTTGATCTCCGCAGCCGTCCAAGCATCCGGTAGTTCCTGCCTCCAGAGGCTCATCGGATGCGGTCCTGTCGTCACGCCCGTACCCGCGAAGTCGGCTGCGACCCGCTCCGGCATAGACATGGGTGTCAGTGGCGACTCGGGTGTTGCGCTGCCGGCGGTCCGAGTGAACAGGTCTTCCTCATTCAATGCGGATTCAACCTCCCAGAGAGCCGCCCTGCGGTGCGGGTTGGGTCGCCTCTCGTAAGTCCGCTCTGCGCCGCAATCTGTGCTATTACCAAGAGGGTTCAGTGCGCCGATGCGCGCAAGGGTCCGGAGCTCGTCGCGGTTCAATCCAGTTCTTGTGCGCAGATCGTTTATGGAGGCGAACTGCGACTGGCGACGCGCTTCCAGCAGCTGGGATGCGCGTGAGGCCGCAAGTCCCCGCACCATGCACAGACCCAGACGGATTGAATCATCCGGATTCACTTCGCATATCCACTGCGAATCCCGGATTGAGACCGGCAAAATCCGTACGCCCCGCGCTTGGGCGTCTTTGATCAGGGTGGCGCTTGAATAAAACCCCATCGGCTGGTTGTTGAGCAGTGACGCGAAGAACTCAGGCGCGCGGTGCACTTTCATCCAAGCGCTGGCGTACGCGATCAGAGCAAAGCTGATGGCGTGTGACTCGGGAAAACCGTACAGCGCAAACGAGCGCATCGCTTTGATCACCTGTTCGGCGGTTTGCTCCTCATGACCGCGAGCGGCCATGCTGGCCCGGACCTTGGCGCAGACGCGCTCCATTCGCTCCTCGGAACGTCGGTCGGAAAGCGCGCGCCGCAACTCCTCCGCCTCAGCGCCCGAAAAATCCGCCATGATCATCGCGATCCGCAGCAGTTGCTCTTGAAAAAGAGGCACCCCAAGCGTGCGCGCAAGAACCGGTTCAAGGTCGGGATGCAGATAGGTCACCGGCGCCTTGCCGGTCCGACGCGCGAGAAAGGGATGCACCATGTCGCCTTGGATGGGCCCCGGCCGGATGATTGCGACCTGAATGACCACATCGTAGAAACACCTGGGCTTGATGCGCGGCAGAGTCACCATTTGGGCCCTGCTTTCGATTTGAAAAAGTCCGATCGTATCCGCGCGACACATAAGGTCGTAGGTCGCCTCGTCATCCTTTGGAATAGTGGCAAGATCCACCGGACGTCCGCGCTGCTGGCAGGTGTGGAGGGTGTCCTGAAGGGCCGCCATCATTCCCAGCCCTAGAAGGTCCACCTTGATGATTCCAAGCGCCTCGCAATCGTATTTGTCCCATTGCGCGACGACTCGCCCTTCCATCGATGCCCGTTCCAGCGGCATGATCGAGGAGAGGTTGCCTTGCGAAATAATCATTCCCCCCGAGTGCTGGCCGAGGTGTCTTGGAAGTCCGAGGATTTGTCCGAATAGTGAGAGTGCGATCTCATGGCGCGGGTGTTCCTTCGGCAGACCCGAACGCTCAAGCTGCTCGGCGATCTCAAGTGTGTGCGGGAAATCGCCCTGCGAGTACAGGGACGAGAATCTTCCCAGAATGTCCTCCGGCAGGTTGAGCGCCTTTCCGATTTCGCGCATAGCGCCTTTGCCTCGGAAGGTGATGACGTTTGCGGTCATGGCCGCGCCGTGCTCGCCGTATCTGCGGTAGACTTCTTGGATGACGGCTTCGCGTCTTTCGCCGCTGGGCAGGTCAAGGTCGATATCGGGCCACGTAGCGCGTCCTTCGGACAAAAACCGCTCGAACAGCAGGTCGCATGCAATCGGATCGCAGGCGGTGATTCCAAGTGAGTAGCATACCGCCGAGTTCGCTGCAGAACCGCGTCCCTGCACGAGTATGCCGTTCTGCGCGCAGTAATTCACCAGATCCCACACGATGAGGAAGTATCCCGAGAAGCCGAGCTTTGCGATGAGCGCCAGCTCCCGCTCGAGCTGCGCTTGTGCTCTCGCGTTGTTTGGCGAGTAGCGTTTGCGGGCGCCGCTCATGGTCGCCTTATATAGGAAGCTGTCCATCGACTCTCCCTCTGGCACGGGGAACTTGGGAAATTCGTACCCCGTGTCGTTTAGCGAAAATTGCAGTCGTTCGCCGAGCCGGACGGTGTTTGCCACCGCCTCGGGGCGGTCGGAAAAGAGGGCCTGCATTTGTTTTGCGGGACGCAGGATGCGCTCGGCGTTCGCGCTCAGCAGCCGGCCGGCGGCGTCGAGGTGGGTGTGGTTGCGGGCGCAGGTGAATACGTCGAGGACCTGGCGTCCTGAGCGCTCGGCATAAAGCACGCCGCCCGTCGCAAGCAGTGGAAGGCGGTGCGCTTCGGCCAGCGAGCCGAGCGCGTTCAGGATGATGGATTCACCTCGTTGCAGAGAGCGCTGCAGTTCGACAAAGACGTTGCCTGCGCCGAAGGCGCGCAGGAGCTGTTCGGTCCTTTTTTGCGCAAGCTCGGTATTGCCCGTTTCCAGTGCGCGTCGAATGGGGCCTTCCTCGTCGCCGGTGAGCGCAACCAGCCCCTGTGAAAACGATTCAAGCTCCGACCAGTGCACCGGCGCGTCAGATTTGGTTCCACGCAGTTTTGCGAGGGTGATTAGCTGGCAAAGATTTCTGTAGCCTGCGCGGGTTTCAACGAGAACCGGGAGAACCGAGCCGTCCTCCATGGTGAGCTCGGCTCCGACGATCGGGCGCATGCCGTGCGTTCGCGCCGCGGCATGGAAGCGGGGCGTGCTGTATAGTCCGTCGCGATCGGTGACGGCCATGGCTTGCAACCCGAGGTTTGCGGCCTGCGCTGCGAGGGTTTCGGGCATCGAGGCGCCCCGCAGGAAGCTGAACGCGCTCCTGGAGTGCAGTTCGATGTACGACATAGGCGGTTCGCGCGGTGTGCCTTGAACTAAACGGCGCTGCCGGACTTGGCTGCCGCTAGATCCGCCTTGCGCTTGCGCGGCCAGAGGGCGATGCCGTTGAACGCGCATGCGATGATCCAAAGATCCCCGAAGCGGCTGTAAACGCTCAGTTGTGGTTGGATCGGCACCCTTACGCTAAGCGTATCGATTCCTTCTGAAAACGGATCGATGTGCGACTCCACGCGCCCGAATGCGTCAATGCTGCAGGTCACTCCAGTGTTGGTGGAGCGAAGCATTGGCAGGCGCGCTTCAACCGAACGTAGATGGGCGTTGGCGAAATGTTGTGCGGACCCCGCAGTTTGGGCAAACCAAGCGTCGTTGGTGATGTTCACTAGAACTTGCGCGCCTGCGCGGACAATGTCGCGGGTTTCGCGTTGGAGACTGTCTTCAAAGCACACCAGAGCGCCGATCTTGATCGTCGGTTTGTCCAGCTCGAGAACCTTCGGGGCCGCGCCCGGATCGATGTCGCCGGGAATCAGTTCGCGCACAAAGTTTGGGAAGATGTCTCGGAACGGTAGGTATTCCCCGAAAGGAACGAGATGCCGTTTTTGATAGCTCTGCACGTTGGTCGCGTAGTCGGAGAGAAGCACGGCCGAATTGCGGTGAACCAATTCATCCGGGTGCCCCTCCCTAGGAACCTCCTCGAGGCTTCCGAGAAGCAGGGGCAACTCGGTTCGGTTAGCTTGCCGCAGCACGAAGCGGCGGCTTTCTTCGTCTGCGAACATGCCCCGTGGAAGTGTCGCTTCCGGCCACAAAACAATATCCGGCCTAGGATGGATGGTTTCCACAACCGACATCAGCCGGTCGATCGTCCCGAATACGTCGTCCTCCTGGGACGGATCAAATTTCTGTGTTTGGGGAATGTTGGGTTGAAGGGTGACCGCCCGCAGGGGGAGCGTCTCTACTGCAGGCGGGTTGAAAACACAACGGATCCCATAGCTCACGCACATGCCGAGCAGCAGGATGAGCGTCATCAGTTCGATGCGCAGGCGTGGCAAGGCGTGGACGGAGGCTTCGTTGAAAATCCTGCGCACCACCAGCGCAATGGTGAGGTTTGCGAAAACGATCACAAACGTGATTCCGAGCGCTCCGAAAAGGTCGGCGATTTGAATCAGGGCGAGATTGTTGTGGAGCGCGACGCCAAGGCTGTTCCAGCTGAACCCGGAAAGAAGCCAACCGCGGATCCAGTCCAATGCGACCCAGGCGCCCGCCGCCCGCACGGCGAAAGCGACGTTTTTGATGGATGTTCCGGCGGCGGATGAGCCCGGAGCGGGCGGGCGTGAAATCAGAAAGGCCCAGAGCGCCGGGTAGAGTCCCAAGTACGCACCAAGAAGAAGCGGCAGTCCGTTGAGCGCTGGGCTACTGAAAAGGGGGGCGAGGGAGGCAAGCCAGTAGAAGGCGCTTGTGTAAAACACGGTGCCTGTCACTGCGCCCAGTTGGAATGCCCGGGCGCGCGGCGCCTCCGCCGGCAGCGACCAGACCGCCCAAACCAGGGGCAGGAGGGCGATCCACACCAGGTTCGGGTACTCCCACGGCGCAAAGCAAAGCGCGAGGAGCAGGCCCGAGCAAATGGCTCCAGCCCAGGGAAGGGGTTTCAAAAGAGTGGGATGCAGACGCATAGGGGTGGGATGCCGAGGCCCCGAAAGGCGACGGGGGCCGGCCAAGGTCGACCCTCACGGGGAATCGTAATCGATGATCGTGCCGGAGGCCAACCGCCAGAATTGGAATCAGGCTGTCGGCACTCTCGATGCCTCGTGTGGGCCGCCAGAATTCGGGTGTGCGGATGCCTGCTTGCCTGCGCTGAAGGTTGCGCTAACCCTTGAGCGTATGCGCATCCGCCCCTTCATTTGCCTTGCCTCCCTGTTTCTTGGCGCCTCTGTGAATTCGCTTCTGTCGCAAACCGCCTCCGCGCCCCAGGACCCAGTCTCGCAGGAACAGCTGTTTATCAAAAACTCCCGCCAACTCATCTATGAGGGGGTTCGCAGCGGGGAGGGGTATTTCCGCCCCGACGGCAAGGCGCTAGTCTTTCAGAGCGAGCGCGAGGCGGGAAATCCGTTCTATCAAATTTACTCGCTGGATTTGAATTCCGGGGACACCAAGCGGATTTCCAACGGGACGGGAAAGACGACCTGCGCCTTTTTCCAGCCCGACTCCTCCCGTTTGTTGTTTTCATCCACGCATGAGGATCCGGAGGCTCTCAACAAGCAGAAAGCCGAGCTTGAGTTCCGAGCTTCTGGAAAAACGCGCCGGTATTCGTGGGATTACGATCCCGCCTACGAGATTTACTCCGTGGACGCCGAGGGGACGGAGATGCGGCGCCTCACGGAGTCGCCCGGTTACGATGCGGAAGCCTCCTTTTCGCCCGACGGCAAGTGGATCGTATTCACTTCCAACCGAAGTGCGTATCCGCTCGAGAATCTATCGAAGGAGGACCGCGCTCTTTTTGAAAAGGATCCCGCCTATTTTGCTGACCTCTATGTCATGCGTTCCGACGGGAGCGGGGTGACCCGGGTGACGCATGAGCGCGGTTACGACGGGGGGCCCTTTTTTATGCCCGACGGTCAGCGCATACTCTGGCGTCGCTTTGATGCAAGCGGGATGAATGCAGATGTTTATTCTGCAAAAACGGACGGTTCTGATGTGCGTAAGATCACCGACTTCGGGTGCATGTCATGGGCGCCCTATCCGCACTCCTCGGGCGAGTACGTGATTTTCACCGCTAATAAACTCGGGTTCGACAATTTTGAATTGTTTGCCGTGGACACGATGGGGCGCCGCGAGCCGGTGCGCGTTACCTACACTCCGGGGTTTGACGGGTTGCCCGTGTTTTCCCCCGATGGCAAAAAGCTGAGCTGGACCGCGAATCGGGGCGGCGAGGGCAAGAGCCAGTTGTTCATGGCCGACTGGAACCATGCTGTCGTGCTCGCGGCCCTGGGGTCGGCGCCCGAGCGTAAGGTGGCGGTTTCGGCGCAAAAAGCTGCGGTGGATTCAGCCTCCAAGCCCGTTGAGGCGGCCGTCGCGGGCGTAACGTCTGGTTCGTCGGGTTCGTCTGTGGGGGCAAAAGCCGCTCCCGTATTCGAGAGCGGGATTTGTGCGGCGGACTTGAAGGCGCAGGTCGAGTGGCTGGCCGATCCGGCGCGCGAGGGAAGACGCACGGGCGGACCCGGGGCGCATGCCTCGGCGGAATGGATTTCGC
>CAMDSZ010000067.1 GCA_945906945.1 Akkermansia muciniphila | reverse complement strand
ACCGGGACGCCAAGGCGATCTCCTAGAATTCGGCTGACTGAGATTTCATCCCAGCCACTCACATTGGATAATCCATGGACGACGCCGTGCTCGCTATCGACTAATCCGGGCAGGCCGATGCCGACTGGAACAAGGCTCGATAGCGAACTGCAAAGGTGCCGGATTGATTGCTCGATCGCTAAGAGCACCTCCGCTGCGTCAACATTTTGAGGATTGATGGTTGCCCCGCGCTTAATGATTTCGGCGCCCTTCACAAGCGCAGGCTTGATACTGGTGCCACCAAAATCGATGCCAATAGCGTGTGAGTTTGCTGCCGAATGAGTCAAAATGGAGGGAAGTTAGAGGTTCGCCTCATCTTGATAAAACTTCCGCATTGCGATCAAGCGTAACCCTTCAAGTGTAAGGGTGGGGTGCACTTTTGAGATCTCGGGGAGTCCGCCACTGATAAGTTCAGCGTATCCGCCTGTCGCCACCACAAACGGCGGCTTTCGAGATCCGAGAGACTTGTGGATCTGGAGCAGGATTTCTCGAATCAGTCCGCGGTAACCATAAACAGCGCCGGCTAGCATCGCGTGTGTCGTAGATTTGCCGATCGCATCGGGAGGTTCAATAAGGCGGAGTTTTGGAAGCAGAGCGGTTCGCTGGTGCAGGTAATCCGTCATAGCCTCCAATCCCGGTGCGATAACGCCGCCGATGTAGTGGCCCTTCGCATTGAGGATATCAAAGGAGACCGCGGTTCCGAAATCCACGACAACCGCCGGGGAGCTGTAAATCGACGCCACGGCGCATGCGTTAGCGAGGCGGTCGGCTCCAATGGATGAAGGCTTGGGGTAATCGATCTTTAGGCCTAGAGGTGATTGAAAACTGACGCGCTCAAACGGCTTTTTTCCAATGACTCGTTCGATAATGGCGGCTTTTTTGGGCACCACGCTGCAAACGACAGCAGCTTTGAAATTCAATTTTCCGATGAGATCTCTCACCTTTGTCAGGCTTATCTCATTTGTGGGAATCCTTTGAACTTTTCCGATTTTTGCCCCAACGGAGATGGCAAACTTGGTGTAGGAATTACTGTTGTCGATCAGCAGAAAACGGCTCATGGGAGTCAATTGTGCTTCAGTTGGTTGATTCCACAAGCGGCTGATTGCAGCGTTAGTTCGGGGCGGTCCGGCTTACGCCATCGCTCGCTTTTTGAGTTCGTCGAGCGAAGCGTTCATCAACTCGATATCAATTTCATGCACCTCGAAGCGCGCTCCAATCCCCTTGGGGAAAGTCACGCACAGTTCTCCTCCCAGATGTTCCTGAAAGTCGCGAAGCCCGCCAAAAACAAGGCGCTCTCCCCGCGAATCACGCATTTCATACTCCTCGAACCATAATTTGAATCCGCTTCTGCGAAGACCAGAGGCGATGGACTCTAGTTCTGGCTCGCTGATCCAGCCTTTGTGCTGCGCGTAAATCGAATCCAGAAGGACTCCCGCGGCGACTGCTTCTCCGTGCGAGACTGAAAAATTGGAGAGCAATTCGAGCTTGTGTGCCGACCAGTGTCCGAAATCCAAAGGCCGAGCGGTGCCGTATTCGAAAGGATCCCCATTAGTGCGGATGTGGTCTAGGTGCATGGTGGCACATCGAATCACCAAATCCTTCATTGCTTCAAAGTCGCGTTCTGGAAATTTCTCCGCGTTCTGGTGTAGATCCGAGAAAAACGCGGCATCTCGAATGATGGCCACTTTGAAGGCTTCCGCAACGCCGCACAGCCAGTCTTTGTCTGGTAGTGTGCGTAGCAATTCGAAGTCATTCATGACGGCAAAAGGCGGCGCGAAAGTGCCGATCGCATTTTTTCCCAGATAATTCACGGCGTTTTTAACACCTACACCGGCGTCATTCTGTCCCAACACTGTGGAGGGCACGCGGATGAGCCGAAGCCCTCGGTGCACAAGTGCGGCAGCGAACCCAACGGCATCAAGAGCTGCCCCGCCACCCACTACGATCACGAAGGACTGCCGGTCCATTCGGAGTTCGAGAAGCTGTCTGATGAGTCCCTCCACCGAACGAAAATCGTTCTTGGAAGCTTCCCCTCCTGGGATGATCTGCGGATCAGCTGCAAGCTCGATCACATCGGAGTGGGTCGAGCAATAATGCCGAATCGAGTCGGCAATTGAAGGGTTGCTTTTGAGAACGTGGGAGTCGACGTAGGCGATTACCCGGTGCTTGCGTGTTTCTCCCAAGCGAAGGATGGCATCGCGCAAAGACCCATTGGCGGGGTCAAAAAGATGGTGGGTGAAAACTACGGGGAATTCCCAGCTGACGTCGATTTTTTGCTGGTAGACTTGGGCAGGATGCATGCGCTTTGCGGAGAGAGGGGAAAGAATGAGCAGGGGTGCTGGAGTATAATCCTGCAGCGGTGTTCTTCTTGGAGTTGCTTGTCAGGTTACTTTAGCATGGGCTTGAAGCGGGGCCAGAATGGTACACACTCTCGGCCTCCGGTGAACGTCGTTTTGAGCGCCGGGGTAAATCCACTCTTAAAATTTTTATGTTTTGGTGCGAAGAAGTCGCAGCGCAGTGTCAGGGGCCGCAGATCATCAATGATTCCAAGACCCCATCCGGCCGAGTCCATGTGGGGGCCCTTCGAGGGGTTCTTATTCATGATGCCATTTTTAGGACTCTGAAAAGCAAGGGGTTGGAGGCTAAATACTTGTTTGGTGTCGATGACTACGATCCCTTGGACGAGATTCCTGCGGGCAAGGGGGCGCATTTTGAGCAGTACCTCGGTCAGCCCCTGTGCAACGTTCCGCCTCCGGATGGATCCAGTGCGACGGACATGGCTGAGCATTACATGAGCGAGTTCTGGGGCGTTTTTGAAGAGTTGGGGGTCAAGGTGGAGAAGTACCGGATGCGCGACATCTACCGCTCGGGGCGTTTCAATGCGGCCATCGACACAATCTTGAAGAACGCAGACATCGTGCGCCGAGTGTACAAGGAAGTATCCAACTCTGACAGGCCTGCAACATGGTACCCCTTTCAGACCGTGTGCGAGAAGTGTGGTCGCATTGGTACCACTGAGGTTTATGCATACGACGGTTCGGAGGTGAGTTACCGTTGTCGGCCGGACCTTGTGAAGTGGGCTAAGGGCTGCGGTTATGAGGGCAAGGTTTCGCCCTTTGACGGAAAGGGGAAGCTCCCGTGGAAACTGGAGTGGGTCGCTAAGTGGGTGACGTTTCCCGTAAACATTGAAGGCGCCGGCAAAGACCACTCGACTCGAGGCGGTTCGCGCGATGTCGCTGCTGCATGTCTGCGAGCAATATTCAAAAAGGAGCCGCCGCTGAACGTGCCTTACGAGTTCTTCTTGGTCGGTGGCGCCAAAATGTCGTCGTCCAGAGGCGTAGGGGCGAGTGCGAGAGACATGGCAAATCTTCTGCCGCCGGAGGTGCTGCGGTTTCTAATGATCCGGACCAAGCCGAATTCTCCTGTTAATTTTGACGTTCACGAAGAGGGAATCATCAAACTTTTTAACGAGTTTGACCGGTATCAGTCACGGGTTTATCACGAGAAGAACGCGACGTCCGATGAGGCAGCAGTGTTCAAGTTGGCCGAGCTCGAATCGCAGGGCGACTTTTTCCAGGGCAATTTCCAGCTGGTAAGTGCGCTTGCGCAGATGCCGCATATCAATCCCGTGGTTGAAATCTCCAAGCGCCTTGGCCGTGAGTTAGCTCCAGTTGAATTGCGCGCCCTCGAGCGCAGGATCCGTTCGGTTGGAGTGTGGGTGGATCATTACGCCGCAGAGGAGGAGAAAACGCGGTTGCAGCAGACTCTCCCCGCTAGAGCGCAGGAGCTCAGTGCGGCACAGAGGGCGTTTTTAAGCCGTCTTTCCATTGCGCTACAGACAGTGCCTTGGGAGGACGATGTGTTGCAGGCCACCGTTTTTGAGACCGCGCGGATGACTCCCCTTGCGCAGTCGATCGCATTCAAAGGCATCTATCGGGTGCTGCTCGACAAAGATGCTGGGCCGAAAGCGGGCAACCTTTTCGCGTACTTGGATCGAGAGTTTGTGTGCAGGCGTCTCGCAGAGCTTTCCTTCGAGACGGAGGCGTTCTGGCGTGAAACCGCTATTACTTCAGAGGATCTTACAAAGTGGATGACTCAGCAGCGCGAAAAAATCGCAGGGTATAGCCATCAGATTCAAAGCGCGGAGTGCGGCAGTGTTTTGGAGATCACGGTTGAAATGAAAGACGGCAAGAAGCACTTGCACAGGGTGTGGCTCGAGGCGACTCCGGATGCGGACAAGGTTTTATCAATGATCGCTTAAGCGGGCTGGCGGCAGGCGGAGCTTCAGTCGTCTCGTCGCCTGAAGAACGCCTCTGCCGCGGCTGTGGTGTGCGCGGCGAGTGATTCGAATGATTCGCCTCTGAGCTTGGCAATGTGTTCTGCCGTCAATCGCGTGTGCGCCGGCTCGCAGCGTTTCCCTCTGTGAGGCGTCGGTGCAAGAAAGGGACAGTCTGTTTCGAGGAAAAATGTGCCTGGCGGAAGGTTGGTCGCAGCGCGTTGGGGCGATGCGGCGTTTTTGAATGTAACAATGCCGGTGAAGGATACTAGAAATCCTAAGCCAACCAGTTCGGTTGCCTCTTCAAGCGTGCCGCCAAAGCAGTGAAACACCGCTTTCAACCGGCCGGAGTAAGGCCGGATGATTTCCAAGCAGTCACCCCATGAGTCGCGCTGATGCACTACAACGTTGAGGCCGCTCTCCACGGCAAGATCGAGTTGCTGGCGGAAGAAAAACGCCTGCCTGTCCCGGTTCCGTCGCCAAGATTCGAGTTGCTCCTGAGTTTCAGGAGGCGTTTGGTTTTTGTGATAGTCGATGCCCGTTTCTCCGATCGCGCAGACGTTGGGCAGCTTTGCAAACTCGCGTAGCTGCTCCAAGAAGTCGTCTGCCGACTCGTCCACGTAAAGTGGGTGGATGCCAACGGCCGCGCGGACCATGGGATGTCTGTCCGCGAGGTCCACCGCCCGCCGGCAACTCTCGAGCGTCGTGCTGATAGTAATGATTTTCGATACGCCAGCACCCTGCGCCCGGGCGAGGACTTCTGAGAGGTCCTCGGCGTAATCCTTGAAATCGAGATGAGCGTGGGAGTCGATCAGCATGATGGCCGGGATCGCTTCACCACTCGATGATAGAACCCGCCCAAGTCAGGCCGCCTCCGAAGACCACAAGCAAAACGGGTTCGCCCTGCTTCATCCTGCCGGTGCGATTAGCCTCATCCAGGGCGATCGCGACTGCGGCTGCGCTGGTGTTGCCGTACCGGTCGAGGTTCACCATGAAATGATCAATCGAAAGCTTCATTCTATCGGCGATCGCCTCAATGATTCGCAGGTTTGCTTGGTGCGGGATGATGCATGCAAGCTCCTCTGCTTTGAGTCCGCTTTTTTCCAACACAATCGTCGCAGCGCTGATCATCGAGGTTACCGCCTGTTTGTAGGTCTCTTTGCCATTCATTCGAATGCAATTGAGCCTTTCGTGGGCGTTTTCAGCCGTGACTGGATTGCGGGAACAGCCCCCCGGAATCTGTAAAATCTCAGAGTAGTGGCCATCGCTGCCCATGTGGGATGCAAGAATGCCTCGGGACCCCTCGCGGTGCCGTAAAACTGCGGCACCGGCCCCATCTCCAAAAAGGACGCAAGTATTACGGTCCGTCCAGTCCACGATCGATGACAGCTTTTCAGCGCCGATCACAAGTACCGTCTGATGCACTCCCGTGGTGATGAATTGCCGCGCCACTTCAATTGCGTAGAGAAATCCAGAACATGCTGCGCTGATATCGAAGCAAACGGCGCGGGACGCTCCGATTTTGGTCTGCACAAAGCATGCGGTGGAGGGAAAGAACATGTCGGGCGTGATGGTCGCCACGATGATCATGTCCACTTCCTGAGGCGTTACTCCTGCGTTTTCGAGGGCTGCCATCGCCGCTTTGGCGGCCATGTCGCTCGTGCACTCATCGGGGGCGGCGACGCGCCTTTCGCGAATTCCTGTGCGTGAGACAATCCATTCGTCGGATGTTTCAACCATCCGCTCGAGATCCGCGTTTGAGAGGACTTTTTCCGGCGCGTAGGATCCCGTGCCGATGATTGATACGCTGCGAGTGGATACGCTGGACACCTTATGAAGCGGTTGTGGAAGCAACGGAGTCATTGTAACCCCGGACTGCCTGAATGATGTGTGGATTAACCTGAGTGGAGATGGACTCTCCTGCAACACGGATTGCGTTTTTCACCGCAATGGGTGAGCTGCCTCCGTGGGCGATGATGCAGATTCCGTTGATGCCGAGAAGAGGCATTCCCCCGTACTCGTCTGCGTTGGTTTTCTTCTTGATGGTGCGAAATGCGTCCCTCGCCAGCCAAGCTCCTGCCATGCGGATGGGTGAACGCATCAACTCGCTCTTGAGCCAGTGGAAGATGGCGTGTGCGGTGGCCTCCATGGTTTTGAGAAGAATGTTCCCAAGAAATCCGTCGCAAACCACCACCTCTACCGGATTTTCAAAAAGGTCGTGCCCCTCCACGTTGCCGCGGAAGTTGAGCCCAGAGTTCCTGAGAAGGTCGAAGGCATTGCGGGTAAAGTCATTGCCTTTCTCGTCTTCTGTTCCTATCGACATCAGTCCGATGCTTGGATTCGGGCATCCGAGTACGTGTCTCGAGTATGCGGCCCCCATGATCGCATTCTGAACCAGTTGTTTTGGAGTGGGATCAGTGTTTGCCCCAGCATCAATTAACAGGAAGTTCTTTGTCTCTGTTGGAATGACTGCGCCAATTGCCGGTCGCTCGATGCCATCAAGGGTTCGAAGCTTGATGTGAGCTGCAGCGACGGATGCCCCAGTGTGGCCCGCGCTAACCACCGCCTCAGCCTCGCCGCTCTTGATGAGCTCCACAGCTCTCGCGATGGAGGAATCTCTTTTGCGGCGCACGGAGTCGGTGGCCGCGTCTGTCATTTCCACGACCTGCGTGGAGTGTACGATCCGGACCCTGGGGTCCGAGAAAGCCAGTCGTTTGAGTTGCGCTTCGATCTCAGCCCCATCCCCGACGAGCGAAAGCTGTGAGATGTCTTGGTATGTTTGCAGGGCGAGAACCGCGCCTTCGACCAAGTTCTTGGGGCCGAAGTCCCCGCCCATCGCATCAAGGGCAATTCGCATCGAGGAGAGTGCTGATTGCTGAGGGAAAGAACATCGCTTAAACTATTTCAGCCGCCCGAGCAGGTGCTGGGCGGCTGAGAGAAAATCAATACAACGCTTTTAGAGCGAAGAAATAGTGAGGATCTGGCGACCGCGGTAGTAGCCGCAGGAAGCACAGGCTCGGTGAGAGCGGGAAG
This sequence comes from Akkermansia muciniphila, assembly GCA_945906945.1. GTDB lineage: Bacteria > Verrucomicrobiota > Verrucomicrobiia > Chthoniobacterales > Chthoniobacteraceae > Chth-196. The sequence goes on along the minus strand of CAMDSZ010000067.1, from coordinate 6,877 downwards.
CTGCACCACAATTCGAGCAGCGACTCATTTGAGCAGCATGCCAACGGTTAGCCGCCTTGCGTGTGCGCAGGCGCATCTTGGACATTTTTCTTTTTGGGACTCCCATAGAAAGGTGCAGTAAAGGTTAAATTTTCAATCGGTCCAGCGCATTCCAAACTTCTCTACGATTTTCAGCGGCTGGTACTTCTGCTGCGGGCAATGGATTGCCTTTACAGTCGTTACGGCCATTCCAATCGCAGTGCGGGTGGGCAGGAAGGGCGAGGAGAATGTCTTCTCTGAGCGCTTCTGTCAAGTCTACGACTTCCCTGCCTTCCAAATCCGCCTGACAGGCGAAGTTCTCGAGAGTCACAGGCATCTCGAAGCCTTCCAGGCAGGAAACGCAAGCCATCTTGAAAGCTGTCCGGAGAGTTCCCGTGGCAAAAACGCCCCCTTCACTGAGCCCGATGTCCAGCGAGTAGGCCAGAGGAGCGCAGGGTTCGACCAAGCCGTCCTCGAGGAGGAGGACCTCCTTGGGGTCTTCCCCTTCAATGTGTCTTCCTTCAGGCGGGATTTGGAGGGTGTGGATTTTCATGGCTTTTAGGTTGGTGGCTAGGAGGGACCATGGCTGGGTTAAGAGCCTTCCAATAGCGTTGAATTAAACTGGATTGTGGTTTCTTTGTGCCTGAGCGTGCGACGAATCCCAAGCACGTTAAGCCTGCGGAACCGATTCCGGATCCTTTAACGCCGCGACCACGCACTCTGGCACAAAACGCGCCACATCGCCACCGAGTCTGGAGACTTCCTTAACCATCCGAGAGGACAGATACGTGTACTCTTCAGATGGCATCAGGAACAAAGTCTCCAAATCAGGCTGAAGACTGCGGTTCATGAGTGCCATTTGGAACTCGAATTCAAAGTCGGACACCGCCCTCAGTCCGCGAATGAGCGCCTGCGCCCCTTGTTCCTTTGCAAAGTTTACAAGTAAACCTTCGAAGCTCGTGATTCGTACGTTCTGCAGGTGCCCAGTGGATTGTCTTAAGAGATGCACCCGCTGCCCTACGGTGAAAAGCGCTTGTTTTGCGTTGTGATGGGCCACCGCGACAATCACCTCTTCGAAAAGATGGGACGCCCTCTGCAGCACGTCTAAATGGCCGTTAGTGACCGGATCAAATGAGCCTGGATAGAGTACTCGAGCCATCGTGTAGTAGGGGTGAAAAAGAGACGGGGCTACTTTGCGAGCATCGAGGCGATCGCCGCGATCAGTCCCATGAGCGGCGCGGCAAGCGCAACTGCGAGGGGCAAAAATACGGCGGCAGCGGCCCGAAACGTGCCGACAGCCTGAGCGCGTGCGAGGCCGATGATCAGCACACTCACCGACCAGAGCATCGCCACGAGAAGCGACAGCGTGTACGCTAGCCGCGTGGCTGTCCAATCCCCGGACGCCCGCGTGGCCCAAACGGCCAGAGTCGGCAGTAGCCAAAGGGTGCTGCCAGCACCCGTGGCGTAAGCGACCACCCGCAGGGTTGTCGCAATGGGTCGATTCGCTGCGCCGCAGATCATGAGCGAAAAGTGCACGACTCCTGTGGCGACCAGCAGGACCACAGGGCACAAAAGACAGGATGAAATCAGGCTGCTGACTAGAATGTCGGGAGCCGAAGGGATGGGCATTTGCTTGAATGCCTCCGCCATTTTCGGGCTCAGAGCGGGGTCTTTGCTAGCGATCTCAAGCGTTGTTCGAATCGCGAGAAAAATGCTTAATACGTTGCTGATTAGGTAGAAAGATAGCGGGGATCCCCAGCTGCCGAGGTGGCTTAGTTTGGCGAAGGTCGATGATGGCCGAAACAAAACCTCGTAGGTGGTGAGAATGAAGGATCTTACCCCGCCCCCGAGCGTGTCCGCCTCCCAGGAGGGCGAAAATACAGGGGCGCTCTCAGGGGTTGCTGCATGGCGAAGCGCTCCTTCAAAATCACCAAAATCACGCTCGCCCAGTTCGGGTGAAGGCGAATTTTCTTTTTGGAGATCATCTGCCGTTCCCGCTGACGTCTCGGCGTCTGGGGTGTGAGCAAGGGCGGTGGCCCCTGCGGAGTGCGGGTGAGGGGAGAGATCTTCGACCTCGCCGAGTGGCGTCCAGTCGTGCATTCCATTACGCCAAAGCAGATTGTGTTTGGAAATTCTTCCGAGTGTTATGAGTTGGCGCAACTCTGACTCTGACACGGGGCCCTGTTGGAGGCCATTTGACTCGTAGTACCAATTCATGGATCAAAGGATCTTTGGAAGACTAGTGCGGGGCCAACTTGAAAGCCACCCTCAACGCACTCGCTTGCAAAAGCTATGGGGGAGGCTAATTCAAGCCCGTGTCCATTGGGAATTCGAATCACCAGTTTGAGGTGCCGGCAGGAGGCTCCGGGCGGTTAGACCAAATCTTGTGCCTATTTTTGCCGGACCATTCCCGCTCGCAGCTGCAGGAATGGATCCGTACGGGATGCGTGCTCGTGGATGGCCAGCTGCCCGCCAAGCCCGGGATCCGGCTCCGAGGGGGTGAGCGCATCGATGTCTCTGAGCCCACTCGGCAGCCCATCGAAGCAAAGCCGGAGGAGCTTCCTCTTGAAATTCTGTACGAGGACGCCGAGATTTTGGTGATCAACAAGGCGGCAGGCATGGTGGTGCATCCCGCAGTTGGAAATTGGTCGGGGACGGTCGTGAACGCTCTGCTTCATCATTGTGACGACCTTTCCGGCGAGGGCGGGGAGGAGCGGCCCGGAATCGTGCATCGGCTCGATAAGGAAACCTCGGGGTGTTTGGTTGTCGCAAAAAACGATCAGGCGCATAGAGGCCTCTCGGAGCAGTTCGCCGGGCGCGAGGTTTTAAAGATTTACCTCGCCCTCGCTCTCGGGCGTTTTCGTGAGAAATCCGGTGAAGTAAACGCCCCTATCGGAAGGCACCCGGTTCACCGCCAGAAAATGGCCGTCGTGAGTGAGGGGCGCGGGCGCCATGCGCGCACCGAGTGGAAGCTTTTGGAGGAAATCCACGCATGCGGGACGGACGTGGGAATTGTTCAGTGTCGATTGCACACGGGACGCACGCACCAGATTCGAGTTCACATGGCGCATGTCGGGCACGGATTGCTTGGGGACCCCGTTTACGGCCGCAAGGCTGGTGCATCAAGGCACATGCTTCATGCTTGGCGGCTAGGTTTTCATCAGCCTAAAACCAGGGAGTGGATGGAGTTTACAAGCCCGATTCCGGAGGACTTTAAGGCGATTGGAGTCAAGATCGACAAGCCTGTGATCGGCTGATGCCTCAGTGCCTGAATCCGCACTATTCGGAGCGCGGATCGCGTGCGAGCAGCGCGCTTAAAGCGTCCTTCGGCGATAAGGTTCCATCCAGCAGAAGTTTGATCTGATCGATGATCGGAGTTTCGATCTTCAAGCGTCTGGCGCATTCAAATGCGCTGTAGGTAGTGGGCACGCCTTCGGCCACCATTCGCATTGATGCTGAGATCGCCCCAAGAGATTCGCCCCGCGCCAAGCGCTCGCCGACAGCGCGGTTTCTGCTGTGCTTTGAAAAGCAGGTGACCATTAGGTCGCCGATCCCGCTCAATCCTTGAAACGTGTCGCGCTGACCACCGAGGCCGCAGCCCAGTCGAACTAACTCGGCAAGTGAGCGGGTCACCAGCGCAGCCTTCGCGTTGTCTCCGAGCCCTAACCCATCAGATACTCCGGCGGCGATGGCAAAAATATTTTTGAGCGCTCCTCCTAGCTCGATGCCGGTGACGTCGGTGCTGGTATATGCGCGAAAGTTTTTGCTGAAAAACAGGGACTGCAGATCCTTCGCAACCGAGACTTCTGAACTCCCGATTACAACCGCGGTCGGCGCGCTTCTCGCAACCTCCTCGGCGTGGCTCGGGCCCGAGAGAACTGCGATCGGATGACCAGGCAGGGTTTCTGAGAGAATCTCGCTCATGCGCAAGCCGCTGCCTCTTTCAACACCCTTCGTGCAAGAGAGAAGGACCGCGTCTTTCTGGAGCCCAACGGTGCCCAATCGCGATGCGATCTCACGCATTGCTCTCGAGGGAGTGACCAACACGACCAAGTCCGCCGTGTGGGTTGAATCAATATCCGAGGTAAACCGGATGGCAGCCGGAAGCTTCACGCCTGGGAGATACACTCGGTTTTCGCGGAGTGATTGAACCTGCGAAATTGCTTCGCTGTCATGTCCCCAGACGGCCACATTGGCGCCGTTGTCCTGCAGTAAAAGTGCGAGGGCCGTTCCCCAACTTCCCGCACCGATGATCGCGATGGATTTGAATGGAAATACGTTCATTGGCTATGCCTCGGACTTCTTTCCAAAACGATTCTCGGTGCCAGCTAGCAGTCGGCGGATATTTTCGCGATGCCTGCGGATGACCAACAGTGCGGCCGCACAGGAGAATGCAAAGTAAACGTTTCCTTCAAGGTGATGAAGATAAAGGAGCGAGCCTACCGTAATGGGTAGGGCCAGCGCTGCGACAACGGAGGCGAGCGACACGTAACGCGAAGCGGCGAAGACCATCACCCAGACCGCCAACACAACGCCCGTGGCAAAGCCGGGAAGGAGACCAATCAGCACGCCCAAAGAGGTCGCTACACCCTTGCCGCCTTTGAATCGAAGCCAAATCGGGAAGCTGTGCCCGAGGATACACGCTAGTGCGGCGAATACCCCTGCATAGGCGAGGTAGTCTTCCGGAGCGGGCTGCGGAACCTGTCTCCAAGCGACCTGTTGAGCGAGCGCAACGGCGAAGAAGCCCTTTGCGGCGTCGAGAAGAAAGGTGAACAGTCCGAACTTTGGACCGAGTGTGCGCCAGACGTTGGTTGCTCCAATGTTCCGGCTTCCGTGCAGGCGAATGTCAATGCCTCCGATTTTTCCTATCAACAGACCGAAGGGAATTGAGCCTAGGAAGTATGCGGGAAGAATGAGCTGGAGAATGGAGATGAAGCTTTGCGAGCCCATTTGTGCGAGTTTTCGATGAAATTGGATTGAGAGCCTGAATCAATTGAATTGCGTTTCAGTCGTTTTTCTCAAAGACAGAATGTTCCGAGTGAGACCGAGCTGGGTTGTTAAGACCGAAAATTACTAGATGCGGATGAATATTTGACGCCGGTACATCCAACGGGCTAGCAAAAGCATGAGCAGAAACGCTAGGCCACTTGCGTGCCAGGCGTGTGCGGAGTCTGGTTTGCCAATCATTCGCTCCGTGATGATCCTAAAGATGCCCAGCCCACCAGCCATGTAGAGCACGATCGGATTAGCCCCAACCCAAGTAAATGGGACAGTCCAAAGTTTGATCCGCCGAACCTCGATCACCCAATAGAAAAACGCCGTCAAAACGAGGCTCCAACCGGTGGCGAAAAGCACAAAGGTGGGCGTCCAGATTTTTTTGATCATTGGGCAAAAAAGAGACAGATACCAACCAGCTGTGAGGCACAAAACCGCGAAGGCCAGCAGGCCGTTGATCATCGCCCGAGGGTCCCGCCCAGAGTTGATCCAGCGCCCTGCAATGACCCCGGTGAGGGCTGTGGCGATTGAGGGTAGCGTACTCAGGATGCCTTCGGGATCGTGGGTGCCGTTGTGTTTGCGCCCTGGAAGCCAGACGCTGTCTAAATAGTTGGTCAGGTTCTTCCCCTCTTCGAAGCTCGGTGCGTCGACACCCGGGACGGGAACCCCAACCAGAAGTCCGTAGTATCCGAGAAGTAGCGCGCACGTTGTCGCATAGAGGGCCGCCGTGCTTGCCCTCATACTAATGAGCGATGCAAAAAAAGTGGCGAGTCCGATTCGTTGGAGCACGCCGAGCCAGCGGACATTGCTGAGCCCGTCTTTCCAGCCTCCAGAAAAAATAATTCCAAGAAAGAAAAGTAGCAGCACTCGTTTCAAAAGATGCGCATGGGTGACGGTCGAGCCATCGCGCGAAAGTCTTTTCGGTAGAGTGAGCGCGATGGAAATCCCTGAAATGAATAGAAACAATGGGAAAATCAGGTCGTAAAAGTGAAAGCCCGACCAATTCACATGGGTGAACTGATCCAATAAAGTCTTCTTCCACGTTCCGTCGGGTAGTGCATTTTGCAGGACCTCTGCAAACACGCTGTGAAGCCCGAGAATCCAGCACATGTCGAACCCGCGCAGTGCATCTAAGTACACCAAGCGTTGGAGGCTGTTCTGCGATGAAAAGGAATGTGTGCTGCTCATGAGCGGGTGTTTTTTTGTGAGCGAGTCAATCGTGCTGGATCAGGTGTTCGAGGCTGAGTAGTCCCAGCCCGTTCTGATGTATTCCCGCTTTAGAAAACCGTTTGCATCTGGCGAATTTGAAAAGCGTTGAGCAGTAGAATCCCACTCGAGTTTTTGGCCCGGTAATAGCGCTGCTACGTTACCAATCAGGCATAGGCGGGTCAGGGGAACTGAATATTCAAAGTTGGCACCGCAGGTGGCGTTCTTTTCAATGGCCTGCACCAACTCAAGCTGAGGGGTGTTGACTGCGGCCCTCTCAAGGGACGGTGCTGGGGCTTTTTCTGAGAGCCACTTGGAGTGTCGCTCCGCGCCAAGAATTCTTGGATTGAGGGAATTGTCTCCAGGGCAGATCAGAGTTGCTTCCTCACCACGATAGATGCAGCCGCCCTTCATTTTTTCCCAATCCATGTTCGAGTCCAGATCAGTTGGGCGCTCGGGTTTCCTGCCTCCATCCATCCAAGTGAGTTTTATGCTTCCGAACTTTGCGCTCTTGAAGTGACACTCGATCGTGCTCGCGGCGGGGAAGGTGAGCTTGGTGATGTCTTCAGCGGACGCCTCAACAGACAAAGGGTCCCCCAGATCACATCCCCAAAACGGACCATCAAGCAGGTGGCAGCCCATGTCGCCCATGGCGCCT
>CAMDSZ010000066.1 GCA_945906945.1 Akkermansia muciniphila | reverse complement strand
AAGTAATGGCGCCTCCCATTGAAAGGTCGACGCCCAGCTTGATGCTTTCGTTCTCAAGCCAGCTCATGGTCTGGGGTGGGTGCGAGTCTTGAGCAAGACCGCAGACGCTCAGGATTGCGAGTGCGTATGCGGCAAGCAGCCTTGGTCTGATGAAGGCGGGTTCTATGTAAGTATATCCAACGGACGTTTTTTTGTCGTGCCTTTCAGCCAGTATATTACCCGACGCCGCACCCGACACCGCACCCGGCGCCTGCGTGGCGGTTGCGTCAAATGCTTGATCTTGTGTTTGCCTGATATTCCGGCTCATCGGGGTTGTTAGGCTACTGCGGGGGCGTGGAAAAAAAACGCTTTTTTCGGAGATGTTCTCGAGCCCTAAAAGCGGCCCCTTGCGCGTAGTAGGAGAGAAGGAAAAAAGAGAGGGCACGCACGGCTTGGGCCAAAATTTCAATCTCCTCGAAGCCTCGCGCGCGGGGCGGCGGTCCCCGCAGGCGGGGGCATTTTGAGGGGCGGGGCTTTTGGGGCCTTTCCTGATGCGGATGCGCCTACAAAAACTTAACACCCGACGAACCTTAAACTCTAACATGTTACGCCCACACTTTATCGTCATCACGGATCGCGCCACCCTTAAAGCGGGGTGGATCACCAGCGTTGATCAGCCTCAAACCCCCAGCTTCATGCGAGACTTCGCCAAGCGGCAGCCCAGGATTGAGTGGACTGACCAGCTCTCCTTTATAAAGGCGCGTCAGCACGCCGTTGAACAGTTCTCGGACATGGCGGACTCGTTTGCGCCGACCGGGGGGTCTGGGGCATCGGGTTCGAGGCCGACGCAGCTCGGTGGATCGCCGCCGGACAAGCATTTGAATGTGACGGCGACCCGGGAGGCGGTGGGGCTCATCGCCGCGAAGGTGAATCAAATCCTGCAAGAGCAAAAGCCGGAGATGTGGAGCCTCTCGGCGCCGACGGACATCCACAAGGCGCTGGTGAAGGCGCTGCCGGAGGTGTGCCGCGCGCATCTGCACCGGGTGATTCCCAAAAACCTCTCCGAGTGCCCGGAGGAAACGGTCGTGGACCATTTTATTCACGTCACAATCTAGTGGGCAGTGAGGTATAGAAATGCGGCTCCGATAGTGGGTGGCTCCAAAGCGCCAGAGGCGCGGGCTGATGGCAGTCTCGCTCGGAGATAGGCTTTGCGACGCAAGATGTTTATCCTCTGAGGAGGTCGAACCGTCGGCTCCCCCCCTGGGACCGCGTAGCCCCAGCTGCGCCCAGACGCGGGTTGCACCAAAGAGGTGGCGAAGCAGCCAAAGGACCAAAGGACCAAAGTGCGAGAGGACGTTCAGATGTGAGCGTGTCAGTGCAGAGCGCAGCTGGGGCTGCGCGCTCCCAGGGGGAGAGCGTGATTTGGTCGGGGCGGGGCCACGGGGGAATGTGGTGGTTAGTGCGCTTTTTACAAATCTTCCAATTTTCGCGAATGAAGCCACAGGCTCCAGCATCTTAAAAAGCCGGGAGCAAAGTCGTCGGGACGCGCCTGGGTCCATTCCTGAATTTGGTTCTGGGAAAACCACTCGCCAGACTCGATTTCAGCGGGAGGAAGCCGGAATGGGCCCTCGTGCCGGGCTTGGTACAGGTTGACGAATTCATTGCCGGTGTCTGCGCAGGCGTCGATTCGTCCGGTAAGAGAAGGGGAGACCTCGACGCCTAGTTCCTCAAAAACTTCACGTACCGCCGTTTGATCGTAGTCCTGTCCGGAATCGACGTGACCGGCAGCGCTGGAGTCCCAGCGCTGGGGACATACGTCCTTCCAGCGCGACCTGCGCTGGAGAAATATTTCGTTCTTCTTGTTGAAAACAAACACATGGACCGCCCTGTGGAGAAGGTTGTTGCCATGGACCTCGTGCCGGGAGCGCTGGCCGATCACCCGGTCCTGCTCGTCCACGACGTCGAAGATTTCGCCGTGCACATCCTGTGCGCCTTCTTCGGAGTTGCGGCTTAATCCTTCCTCGGACCACGCTGCAAGCTGGCACCACTGCGCGATTGAAAGGTTTTCGGCCCGGACTTTCTGCGGGATCTGCAGCGAATCAAAAGCGGCACGCCATGGACCTAGCGCACCGGAAATCAGATTTCCAAGCTGCTTTCGTCTTTGAGAGAAGCCCAGCTTTACGAGTTCGCTAAACCGCGCCGCGTCGCACTCCGGCATTTCACCGGCGCTTCTTCGGGTGAGTGCAACCACTGCTGAATCTACCTTTGGAACTGGAGAAAACACGCTGGGTGGCAGTGTTCGCAGGAGCTGAACCTTCCAGTTTTTCCCGATGAGAACCGTGGGCGCGCCATAGGCTTTTGTTGAATCAGAAGCAGCCAGCCGCTCCGCGAGTTCACGCTGGAGTGTAAAAACCAGCTTTGAGATGGGCGCCGTGTCTGCGGTGAAGTTAAACAAGATCTGGCTGGAAACGTAGTAGGGCAGATTTCCAAACACTTTTACCGGTCCGTGTTTGTGCAAATCCCGAACATCAAAGCGCGCAGCATCGCCATGCACGATGGTCAGATTCGCGAAGCGTTTGCGCAGAAAGTCGATGAGGCGGTCATCTTTTTCGATGAGGATCCCGTTTTCGGATCGCTGCAAAGCGAAGTCTGTGAGTGATCCAAGCCCAGGTCCAATTTCGAGCCAGCGTTCTCCGGGCTCAATTTCAAGTTGGGCGACAGTCCATTCCGCAAGGTTGCGGTCGTGAAGAAAGTTTTGCCCCAGACTCTTGGTTGGGGGAGCGTCAAGGTCTCGCAGCGTCGACTGAATTTCAGACAGTTTCAAGGGTGGGCCTTTTGTGTTTTACAGCAGCCAAAGTATCGAGGCCCCGAGAACGATGCGATAAAGTCCGAAGCTTGAGAAAGAGTGGTTTTGCACGAATCCGAGCAACCATTTGACCGAGACGAACGAGACGACTGCGGCGACCGAGGTTGCGAGCGCGAGCAAGCCCCAGTCCTCCTGCGCACCGTTTTTGAGAGCCTTCAGGGTTTTTAATCCCGCGGCGGCAAGAAGGGTGGGAATCCCCACAAGAAACGAAAATTCAGTCGCTGCGGCGCGTGAAGTGCCCGCCAGCATCGCTGCGATGATGGTGGTGCCGGATCGCGAGGAGCCTGGGAAAATCGCGGCCACTAGTTGGGCGAGTCCAACGAGGAAAGCCGTCGGCTTCGTGCATTGGATGGAGAGAACGCGCGAACGGAGGATCCTCTCTGAAAGTAGAAACAGCGCGCCTCCAACAATGAGCGCGATGGCTACCGGCTTGGGGCTTTCTGGAAGTTTGAAATGCAGTTTTTCAAGTACCACTCCGCCTGTGGCCGTGACTAAAAACGAGATGGAAATGAGGGCGAGCAGCGAACGGCCCTCCGGTGACCGCAAGTCTTTGAGCTGCGAAAGCCGCTTGCTAAACAAAGGCAATACCGCGAGCACAGCCCCCGATTGGATCACCACATTGAAGAGATCACTCTGACGTGGCAGCCAATTTTGGGCGAGGATTAGGTGTCCTGTGGAGGAAACCGGTATGAACTCCGTGAGCCCCTCGATCAGCCCGAAGACGACTGCTGCTAGCCAATTTGGAAGCACGTTGGGAGCGGCGTAATAAACGCTTGTTGGAACGCGGGAAGATTGCGCTGCGCGCTGTTCGTAGCGATCTGCAGGCGTAGCCTAGTTACACTGCAGCTTCGCCGCGCTCTTCGGTCCGGATCCGAATGACGTCTTCAATTGGCAAGACGAAAACCTTGCCGTCTCCAATCTTTCCAGTCTTTGCGGATTTGATGATGATTTGAGTGACTTTTTCGACCTGGGAATCAGCCACGACGATCTCAATCTTCATCTTTGGAAGAAAATCCACGGTGTACTCGCTTCCGCGATAAATCTCCGTGTGCCCCTTTTGACGGCCGAAGCCTTTCACCTCAGTGAGGGTCATTCCTTCGATCCCTGCTTCACCGAGGGCTTCTTTGACGTCTTCAATTTTGAAGGGCTTGATGATGGCTTCTATTTTCTTCATTGCGTTTGGTTAAGCCTAATAGGCGACTTGCGGCAGGGCAAGAGCGCTCTCGGCGCTCTAGAGGACTCCCCGGGAGGGTGGCGCAACCTTCATAAAGAAGCGGCCCTTCCTTGATTTCAGTTCGATGGGTGCCTTGAAAACTTTTGAGAGCGACTTTGAGCGAAGCGTTTTGTGGATGGGACCCGCTTCGTAGGCTTTCCCCTCTTTCATCAGGAGCGCGTGCGTGAAGCTAGGCGTGATCTCATCAGCATGGTGCGTGACGAGCACCACCGATGGCTGATGCGGGCGCTTGCTCTCGGGATGAATCAACCGTTCGAGGAAGGCCAGGAACGATTCGCGCGCAACTGGATCGAGACCGGCGCAGGGTTCGTCGAGAATCAGGATCGCGGGCTTTAAGATAAGGGCTCTGGCGATCAAAACGCGCTGTTTTTCGCCCTGACTAAGCACCTCCCAGGGACGGTCCTCCAGTCCTTTGAGCTCTACGCGTTTAAGCCATAGGTAGGCCTCTTCGAGTTCCTCCTCGGAGGGCTCGCCCCAGAGTCCGATGCCCGAGTTGCGGCCTGTGAGTACGGTGTATGCCGTTGGTTCTTCCGGCGGCACCATGGCGCCGACCGTCGCGGATACAACCCCAAGGTGAGTCCGCACCTCCCTCCAGTCCGATTCGCCGAATGTCTGTCCAAGAACCGTGCACTCTCCCTCGGTCGGCGTGAGGTAGCCTGCGAGCGCTGAGAGCAGGGAGGACTTCCCTGATCCGTTCGGCCCGAGGATGGCCCAGTGTTCGCCTTCACCGATGGACCAGCTCAACTTTTTGAGAATCCGATTTCCATTCCGGACAACGGTCAGATTGCGGATTTCAAGGATGGATTTTGATGAATTCGAGCTCATTGCACCGCATTCAATCGCGCAGAATCGGGATGAAAGCAATCCCAGTCGGGCATGGACGTTGCAAGTGTTTGGAAATGAGGTCAGGGCGTAATACGCTTTAGGCCGGCGTTGACAGGCTTTTGGCTGGCCATAGATTGCAAAGGGTTCCGTGGTCTGAACCTTGTCGGGTTTGGATCCAGAGCAGCCCACGCGATGCGGAGTAGCCGGGTTCTTTCCGGAGGTTCTTCATCCGAGCGAATCCTCAGTATCAAATTCCAAAACCACCTCAACCATCCCAAATCATGTCCGACAGCATCAGCTCAACAACATCCAAGAACACTTTAGCCTCCGACGTGGAGATCAAAGGATCCATTAAGTTTCAAAACGATCTGACGATTGATGGAAAGGTTGAGGGGGAAATATCCAGTCAGGGAACATTGACTGTCGGTGAAAATGCCGAGATCCGTGGTGAAATCAAAACCAAGAGCGTAACGGTGTTTGGAAAAGTGCACGGAAACATCACTGTGGAGGAACGCTGCGAACTGCGCAGCCACGCTGTTTTGCAGGGTGACCTCAAAGCTTCAAGGCTGGTGATTGAAGACGGGGCGACCTTCGTTGGTAAGTCAGAGGTGACACCCAACCGCATTGCGATGAAGACGCCTGAGATTGTTCGCACTCCAGAAAACCGTCCAGCGACAGGCCTCGGCGGCCCTCGCTAACCCTTTTAGGCCTCTGTGGCCAATACTCGCAAGCAACCGCCCGACAAAATCGGCGCAGACTGTCCCCATTGCGGATACAGTCAGCTCGAACCAGTCACGGCGAGGAGTACTTTTTGTCGGCAGTGCGGACAGCACTATTCGATCGAAAAGCTCCTCGCCAAAGAGGTGGCAAGTCTCAAACCGCCGTCTTTCCTCGATAAACTTGGAAAGTTCGTGGCGCGTGAAAAAACACGCACCATCACCTGCTTTAGTTGCAGGCAACGGCACGAGGTTTCCACTTTGGCTGAATCGAGTCTCTGCCCGACCTGCGGGTCTTACGTGGATATCCGGGACTTCCGGATAGCCGGCCCCTTTGCGCGCTCAATCCAGACACAGGGGCTTGTTCATCTTTCCCCCACTGCGGACGTCGCGAGTCCGCGGATCCTCTGCGGTTTTGCCCGCGTCGAGGGACGCTTTCGCGGCAGGATCGTTTGCACTGAAGAGGCAAATGTGCGGATGGCGGGGCATTACGAGGGCGAGGTTGATGCGGGAAAACTAATTGTTCATTCGAAGTCCGACGTGGATTTTACCGCTCCGGTTCATGCGCGTTTGATGCTCATTGAGGGAAAAACGCGCGGCGTATTCGTGTGCGATGGCAGGGTGACCATCGCACGGAAGGGTTTTTTGGAAGGCACAATTTACGCTCGGTCCATCAATGTGGAGAAGGGCGGTATTTTCTCCGGAAACCTGAACATCGGGCAGGAGTTTCCGAAGGAATTGCAGAGGCTCGACGAGCGGACATGGTTTCCTGGCGGCGGTTCTGGGTCGCAGGCTTTGCCGGCATCGGATTTCGGGGATTTCCCGCCGTCTGCTCGGGGCGGCGAACACGACGGAGACGAGGAAGCCTTGCACCAGCCCCAGATGGATCTGCAACCGCGTAGACCGCGCCGCCGCGGTTGATCAAGGCGCGCCGCCGGGGTTGGTCAAGGCGCGTCGCCGGGGTTGGTCAAGGCGCGTCGCCGCGGTGATTCAGGCGCGCCGCCGCGGTTGGTCAGGGCATGCGAGACTGAAACGGCGCTCGATCTGCCGGGAATTTCCCCCGGGAGCGTCGCATTTGACCCAGTGCGTTACTGGGCCTTCGGCGCGGGTGAGGGAGTGGCAGGCGCTTTTTCCTGCTTCGACTCAGCTGCGGGCTCTGAGCTTTTGGGTTGCACGACTGCAGGCTGATCAGGGGTTTTCGCCGGCGCAGCTGGCGTTGGGGTTGCGCCCGATGGTTGCTGTGGATTCGATGGCACAAGAAGCTGTGGGCTGAGTTCGGGATCGATCGTCGTCGAGTTTGAGATCAACGCCTGACTTTCAAGTAGTGCCTCGTTGGCGAAGGAGGAGCGCGGGAACTGTGATTGCAGTGTTTCGTAAGCGGCCTTTGCTTCGTCCAGCTTGTTCTGGCCTTTGAGAATCCTTGCGATCCTGAGATGCGCTGCGGGAGCTGCAAAGCCGCGAGGGTCCAAGGACACCAGGCGACGATAGTGTTCAAGAGCTTCGTCTGTTTTTGACTGCTGCTCCAGCGTCGCCGCGATGCTCAATTTAGCGGCTCCTGCGAGTGAATGTTGGGGATAACGGGTCGCAAAATCTTGAAGCGTTTTGATGGACTCCTCGAATTTCCCCTCCGCCCTTTGTTTGCCAGCGAGCAGCAGCGCCGCGTTTCCACCCAATGTAGAGCCCTTGTGCGATGCGATGAAAGCGTTGAGTTCCTCTGCGGATTTTGCTGACGCGAAAGCCTCCGCCGCCGCAGCCTCCTGCTGTTTTTCAATCCATGAGAACGCTCCGTATCCCACAAGCGCGGCGCTGAAGAGGATCGTGACGGCCCTGATGGAGGATTTGTGACGAATCCAAAATTCGAGCAGATCGAAACTGTCGTCCTGATGAATTGGGGGAGAGGGTTGGGGCGCCTGGGACATGATGAATGAAAATGGATCTGAGTGGGGAAAACTAAACGCGTTCCGTGCGGACGTACAGCCGTTTAGAGCGGGTTATTTCTGGAGTTTTTGGATCACCTGCTGGGTTTGCATGGTCTTTGCAATCGAGTTTTCTGCCAGATTTCCCCGCCACCGCGTCCCGGGATAGATCACGGAGTTGCGTCCGATGAGTGAGCCGGGATTGATGACGGAGTTGCAGCCGATCTCCGCGCGGTCGCCCACCACCGCTCCGAACTTCCTCAAACCCGTGGGAATAAAGCCGCCATGGTCGTCTGAGACGAGAACCTCCGCATGGTCCAGACGCACGTTCGAGAGTACAACGCCGGCCCCTAAGTGTGAGCGGAAGCCGAGGATCGAATCGCCCACGTAGTTGAAGTGCGGGGCCTGAACCTCATCCAGCAGGATGGCGTTTTTAAACTCACTTGAATTCCCTAGTACGCAACCCGAGCCGACGATCACATTTTCACGGATGTAGCAGCCGTTCCGAATCTCGCAGCCTTCGCCGATCCATGCGGGGCCCTTGATCATCGCGCCTTGCTCGATGATGGTTCCCTGTCCGATGAAAACCGCGCCGCTGATGAAGGGTTTGCCGATGAGGCGTCCGTGGATCCCGGGTTTGAGGCGGAACTGCAAATAGCTGCTGATTTGCGAGAGTGCATCCCAGACGTTGACACTGTTTTCAAAAAGTCGCCGGTGTTCTGAGTGTTGAAGATCGAGAAACGAGTCTGCGGGAAAAGAAGAGGGCATTGGGATGGGTCTGGGAGGCGGGCGTTGCAGCGGGGTGCCGCGTGTTAGCTAAGAACAGCAGGTGGGTTGGATCAAGAGTTTCGCGTCACTTGTTGGCCCTGTTTGGTGTCTTTGAGCATCCAGCCCATGGAAAGAATTCTATCGCGCAGCGTGTCTGAAAGGGCCCAGTCGCGGGCCGCGCGGGCGTTTTGCCGCTCCTCGAGGAGCTGTGTAATTTCCTTTGGAACATCAATTTGAGCTGCCTCACAGGCGAGGATCGAGTTGATCACGCCGAAGTCCGCAAGGCATTTCGCGGCCTGCGCCTCTGACAGCTCGCCCAGATCCATCATCCGGTTGGTGTCGCGAATCCAGTCGAACAGGCAGGCGAGCGCACCGGAAATGTTGAGGTCATCATCGAGCGCCTTCAAAAAAGACTCCGACTCGGGAAAGGACGGCACGCCGCCGGCCGAGGCGGCCTGCGCGCGTTCATGAAGGCGCCGAACCCACGCGTCGATCCGTGAGAGCGCCGCGCGCGCCGCGTCGAGCCCCGCCAGGGTGAAGTTGAGCGGCAGCCGGTAGTGGACGCTGATGAGCGCGTAGCGGATCTCGCGCCCGGTGTAGCCGCGTTCGATCAGGTCCCTGAGCGTGTAGAAATTGCCCGCGGACTTGCTCATTTTCTGGGAGTCAACCAGCAGGTGGGCGCAGTGGAGCCAGTATTTGACAAACTGCTTGCTTGTAAAACACTCGGACTGGGCAATCTCCGCCTCGTGGTGAGGGAAAAGGTTGTCCACGCCGCCGCAATGGATGTCCAGTTCCGGCCCCAGGATCGCGGTCGCCATCGCACTGCATTCAATGTGCCATCCCGGTCGCCCGCGTCCCCAAGGGCTTTCCCACCACACATCTCCGTCCTCCTCGTTCCAGACCTTCCATAGCGCAAAGTCGCCGATGGACTCCTTCTCGTACTCGTCCGTATTGATGCGCCCGGAGGGACGCAACTCTTCAAGGTTGAGATGCGCCAGCCGACCATAGTCCGCAAAGCTCGAAATCCGGAAGTACACCGAGCCATCCTCCGCCTTGTATGCGAAATCCTTGGACTCAAGAAAGGTGATCATTTCGATCATCCGCTGAATGTAGCGGGGCTCGGTTGCGGCGGGAAAATGTGCCGCCCGCTTGATGCGGAGCTGCGCGAGATCTTCAAAGAAGGCGTCCTTATAACGCTGCGTAAACTCGGCGAGCCGCACGCCCATGACGCGGCAGCCGCGGATGGTTTTGTCATCCACGTCGGTGAGGTTCATCACGCGCTCTACCTTGAAGCGGCGCGCCTCGAGGTGGCGCTGGAGAAGATCCTCGAAAATATAGGCGCGGAAATTACCGATGTGCGCGTAGTTATAAACCGTTGGCCCGCAGGTGTACATTTTGACCGCCTCGCCCTTAGGGTCGAGCGGGCGGAAGGGTTCTATGGAGCGTGTGAGGGAGTTGAAAAGGCGTACTTCCATGGGAACAAATCAAGCGCTGGGTCCGGAGGCTGTGGGCGGTGTCGGAATGATCACGCTCGCGACGGCAAATGCTGCGATGCCCTCTTCTCTGCCGACAAAGCCCATGCGTTCGTTGGTGGTGGCTTTGACGCCCACGCGGTCTGGGGTAATGCCTAAGGCCTTGGATATATTTTCACGCATGGCTGCGACGTGCGGCCCGACCTTCGGGGCTTCCGCGATTAAAGTAGAGTCAACATTCATCAATCGAGCGCCGCGCTTGGCAAGGATGGCGCCGACCCGCCGAAGCAGTTCAATCGAGCTAATGCCTCGGTAGCTGGCATCGGTGTTCGGGAAATGATGTCCGATGTCCTGTTCGCCGATCGCACCAAGGATCGCGTCGGCGATCGCGTGGCAAAGCACGTCAGCGTCCGAATGCCCGTCCAGGCCCTTGTGGAAGGGAATCGTGACTCCGCCGAGAACGAGCGCCCTGCCTTCGGCAAATGCATGCACATCGTACCCGATTCCCGAAAGGGGCACCCACGCTAGTCCGGTTGATTCGCTCATTCGATCGAGATGTCTACGGCGCCGTTCCATGCACGGACACTGATTTTGTCTGGCTGATCTTCACGCGGAGTAGACTCGAATTTTCCACCGGCCGATTCGACAAGGAGTTTGCCCGCTGCAACATCCCAGAGGCTCACGGACTGCTCGATGTAGGCGTCCAAACGGCCGCACGCGACGTACGCGAGGTCGAGTGCCGCGCTTCCCATTAGGCGGCATTTACGTGCTTTTTTCGCGAATTTCTCGAGCATTTGCGTCGCGTTGGTGATGACCTCTTTCGACTTCGACATGCCCACCGACACCACGCAGTCTCCGATCAAAGCGCGTGTGCTGACCTGGATGGGTGCGCCGTTGAGAGTGGCCGGCTGGCCCTTTTCCACAGCCCACAATTCGTCCCGCATCGGATCGTAGATCACGCCCACGCAAATTTCGTCAGCGTGTCTGAGGGCGATGGAAATGCAGAAGTGCGGGATGGAGTAGAAGAAGTTCACCGTCCCGTCGATGGGGTCCACGATCCACTGGTAATCGCTGGACTGGTTGCCCGCAATGCCCTCCTCGCCATAGATTGCGTGGTCGGGAAAGGAGTCCAGAAGTGCTTTGGTGATAAGGTCCTGCGATTGGACGTCGAGGTCGAGTTTGATGTCGTGTGCGTACATCCCGGCGACCTCGAGAGGTTTTCCAAATTGACTGCGGATGAGTTCACCCGCCATTCGGGCGGCGGCGCTGGCTACGGAGATTGGGGTGGGCATGGGGATACCATTTTCTATGGGGTGAGCTGTGTAAAAGAAAATGGGAGGAGAACGTGTATTCTCCTCCCATTTTTAAAACTCCATTGAGGGGAACTGGCCTATGGCCAGAACTGCTCAGAGGTCGCTCGAAAGCTTACTTACCTTTTTTCGCGGGAGCTTTCTTAGCTGGTGCTGCTTTCTTGGCTGGTGCCTTCTTTGCTACGGCTTTTTTTGCCGGAGCCTTCTTTGCAACTGCCTTCTTAGCAGGGGCTTTTTTTGCTACTGCTTTCTTAGCTACGGCTTTTTTTACCGGAGCCTTCTTTGCAACTGCCTTCTTGGCCGGGGCCTTCTTTGCTGCTGCTTTTTTTGGAGCGGTCTTTGACATGTGTTTACACCCCCTTTCTGCCCGTGGTTGCGGGCAAATTTTCTGAGTCGCAGAATACTGTCTGCAGCGCAAGTCGATAGGACTTTGTTACAAAAGCGTCAACGGAATTATGGAGAAAAGCAAAAAACTTTTCTAAGCGCGCACGATCGCGCGGTGCTGTTAAACCCCAAGAATATCGCGTACCGCCGCAATGATTTCGGAAGTGTCAGCAAGTCTTCCGAGTCCTTCGTATCCGCAGGCAAGTGTTCCGCTGGCTGGTCCTATCATTCTTGAGCCAAACGACTTGAGTAGCTCAATGTTTCGCTTGGTGGCGGGATGCTCCCACATGTTTCCGTTCATCGCGGGAGCGATCAGAATCGGCGCGCGTGTTGCGAGAGCGATCTCTGCGAGTGGATGATTTGCGAGTCCATTCGCGAGCTCTGCGATCACGTTTGCAGACGCGGGAGCGATCAACAGGAGAGCGGCGGAGTCCGCCAGCGCGATGTGCGATGGTTTCCAGTCGTCGCTTGTAGTTTGTTTGGCTACAACGACTTGGTTGCGTGAAAGCGTGTGAAGCGTGAGTGGCGTGATGAAGCGCGTCGCGTTCTCGGTCATCACCACGCGCACATCGCAGCCGAGTTTGACCAGTTGACTCGCGATGTCTGCGGACTTGTACGCAGCAATCGATCCGCTGACTCCCAAAACGATGATTGGTGCATTCATATTCGTAATCTGGAGTCGGAGTTTTCTTTGGTCAGCGGGTCCTCAGCCGGCGGACTCGCATGCGTTCCGCGACCATGATTGCGCGGAAGTTGGATTGGTCGGCTTCGGGCGAGCCGCTGATGACAATGTATTGGTATTCGCTCCAGCAACCCATTTCTATTGAGGCGTTTCTGAGTCTCGTGGAGACCTGTTCCTCGGTTTCTGTGCCGCGTTTTCTCAGGCGCCGTTCGAGGTCTTCCATGCTGGGGGGAGCCAGAAATACATCGGTCAAGGAGTCCACGATGAGCGCGTCTGCGCATGCGCGGATACTCCGCGCGCCCTGCACATCGACATCCACCAGAACATCGATCCCGCGGCTTAGCCGGTTGGCGACTTCGCTCCGCCGGGTGCCGTAATAGTTGCCGTGAACCTCTGCCCATTCCAGCAGGTTGCCATGTTGAATCTCTGCTTCGAACTCCGACCGGGTGAGGAAATGATAGTCGGTGCCGTTCTGCTCGCCCGGCCGGGGGGAGCGTGTCGTGCAGGAGACGGAGTATTCGAAGTCGCCAAAGTGGCGTATCCCATTGAGTAGCGTGCTTTTGCCAGCTCCAGACGGGGCTGATATCACGAATAGAATCCCGTTGGTGCGGGCTGGTATTTTTATCGGGGTGGGAGTGCTCACGGCTCTATTCGATGTTTTGGACCTGCTCTCGTATGCGTTCGATTTCCGTCTTTGCAGTCACCACGGTTTGCGAGATTTCGGCGTCGTTAGACTTTACCGAAAGCGTATTGAACTCGCGCGAGATTTCCTGGATGAGAAATTCTAAGGTGCGTCCTGCGGGTTCGGGTTGGGCGAGGAGATTCTCGAGTTGGCCGAAGTGGCTGTCGAGTCGGATGAGTTCTTCGGTGATGTCGGATTTCTCGGCAAAAATGGCAATCTCTTTGAGCAATCGCTCGTCGCCCGGCAGTAGTTCCCCCGCAACCGACTGAAGGCGCGCAAAAATCTGGTTGCGATAGTTTTCCGTAAGCATTGGGGAGCGCTCGCGGATCCCCTCGACCATCACGCGCAGCTTTGCGAGGCGCATATAGAGGTCGGTGGCGAGGTTCTTTCCCTCGGCTTCACGCATCGTTATCAAGGCGGCGAGTGCGGCTCCGAGCGCACTTAGAATGCTTGGCCAGACGGCTTCGGGTTCGACATCGGTGCTGGAGTTGGTGAGGACTCCTGGTGCCCTCATGAGCGTGTCCAACGTCAGGTCACCGGCCAGACCCAGTTCCGCCTGGAGTTTGCGCATTTCGTTCGCGTAGACGCGCGCCAGATCGAAATCAATCGCCGACGCAGCGAGACTTTCCGCTGCGTGCGTCAGCGTCACATTGAGATTCAGGCGGCCACGGGAGATGCGCGTCTGGAGCGTTTCCCGGATTCTGGGTTCGAGGCTTTGGAGCGATCGCGGAATGTTGAGTGCGATATCGATCTGCTTGCGATTCACCGAGTGGATTTCCACGCAGACGCGTAGGTCCTCGAGGGCGGCTTCGCCTTTGCCGTAGCCGGTCATGCTTCGCATAAGAAGTGAGGGGGCGGCTAATGCAGCAGGATTTCAGCCGCTTGGGACACGTCTTTGTCGCCTCGACCCGATAGGTTTGCGATGAGAATGGAGTCCTTCGACAGGGTGGGCGCTGCTTTGAGGATGTAAGCGATGGCGTGGGCGGTTTCGAGCGCGGGGATGATCCCCTCGATCTGCGAGAGCTTTTGAAAGGCGTCGAGAGCCTCGTCGTCTGTTGCGAAATCAAAGTCGATTCGCCCCTGGTCACGCAGGAACGCGTGTTCTGGTCCAACTGCTGCGTAGTCCAAGCCCGCGGACACGGAGTGGGTGAGTTGAATCTGACCGTCGTCGTCGGTGAGGAGGTATGTTTTGGTTCCCTGCAGCACGCCAAGTTTGCCACCTTTAAATCGCGCGGCATGGTCGCCAAGAGTAATACCGCGGCCGCCGGCTTCAACGCCGAGCATCCGAACGGATTCATCGTTGAGGAAGGGCCAGAACAGACCGATGGCGTTGCTGCCGCCTCCGACGCAGGCCACCAGAAGGTCGGGCAGGCGGCCCTCGCGCTCCAGAATCTGGGCGCGCGCCTCCTCTCCGATAACTCGGTGGAAATCCCTGACAATCATCGGATAGGGGTGCGATCCGAGGGCTGATCCCAGAATGTAGTGGG
>CAMDSZ010000065.1 GCA_945906945.1 Akkermansia muciniphila | reverse complement strand
TGGTCTATTGTTTTTCGAATCGGGTCGTTCATGACAGATACTCCTCCTGATATTCTGGGCGGGCTGCTATTTCTCTCAGGTGCAACATGACTTTGTGCACAGTATTGTCGATGACCCGGCGATGGACGCCCAAGTCATCAGCCACTTTTGCCGGTGGGACTTGTTTTAGTTTCACCGATTCAAAAATCTCAAAGTGGCGGAGTGGAATGCGCTCTTTGAGATCCTCGATCATTGACACCAGTAGGGCTTGGTTGAAAACAGCACGCTCGTCAGTGGTTTCGTCTGGTATTTGGGTGCCAAACTCCGATTCCTCGTCGTTGATAGACTGGTGAGCAAAAAGCCTTTCTTTTCGTAAAAAATCGACGATACGCGCGTTGCTGAGCATTCGCAGATAGTGCCGAAGACGTCCGCGGTTTGGGTCAAAGCGTTTCTTAGTGAGTAAGTCGACGACGACTTGAGAAACAATGTCTTCCAATACTGCCTGTGATGGGGTTACCCCGCCAGTGTGTTCTCTATAGAGACTCGCAGCAATTGTAAGAAGAGGGCCGTGGTAGATTTGATGGAAGCGTTTCCAGGAAATTTGCCATGCACCGTGATCTCCAGAATCCCGGAGTCCAGAGAGTAAAGTGAATGAGGTGCTCGGAAGTCTTTCAGCCATGAGACGTCATTCAAAAATAAAGATGCAATTGGATTGCTCTGACACGAAGAAGCTACGGTCTGCGTATTTCTTTGCTTCACGTGCTTTGCAGGAGTATGTGAACGGCTTTCGCATATGGGCGAGGCAGTCAGTTGGCTAATGCTGCTTCGATGTTCTATTCGTAACGACTGAGAAGATCTCTCGAACTTTTTTCGGAGGCGCCTCTTCAATTTGGTCATCTATGGTCTGACTGGAACGTCGTTCAGGTGGCGGTCAGCGGCCCAACATCCACTCTTGCCCTGTTCTGTGGATGCTAAGTGCGTAATCACGAATAGCTTTCTTGGAACCACCTGCTTTGTCTTTGGCAACATCGTTCAATATCATTGCGTAGGTCGCCCGAGGTGACGATGCAACGCTGTAATCGTTCATGATTTTAATAGCCAATGGCATGAATCGCTTCGCCTGCTCTGAACGAAAGTCTGCCTCAGAAAAAAACTCCCATTCAAGGTCACGAATTTGACTGTTTATGTGTTCACGCAGCGTCGGACTTAAAGAATGCATCGTGTAATCCGCGTGGGATCGGAGTTGCTCGATGGCTTCGCGCCGAATATTCCAGTCAGGTTTTGCAGGAAAGTCTTTTGCAACAGTATCCACGCGTGAGTGAATCTGCGCTAGTTGTTGAGCGACTCTTGACGGTTCAATATCTTTAGACTCAATGATCGCATTTAAATCTGAAACGACTTCACCGATCGTTTCGCGAATTGTTTCGCGAGGCGGGGCCACTTTATCCCGAACTTGTCGAAAGGTCTGATTGAATGCCTCTCTCGCAGCAAGTTCATGATCGTCTCGAGTTTCCTGCGGCAAAGGTTGATAATAATCTTTGCGGAATTTAATGAACCCCAGAAGGGTTCCCGCACCTATGATCCCTGGCAAAGCGAAGCTAAGTAACCGCTTTTGAAAGCGGGTTCTTGGAGAAAGCAGCTCCCAAGTCGACTCTAACCGGAGGGCACGCTCAAAAGTTGCGAAATCCGCGAAGCGTTCCCCGGGACGCTCATCCATGGCGCGTCGAATGAGTTGATGTAGGTGGAGAAACTCTTTGTGCTGTTCGCGTGCAAGAGATTCTGCACCCTGGGGTGGCCAGCGAAAAGCGGAGCGACCAATTTTGTCTGGAGCGTTTCCTGTTAGCATCACATAGAGAGTGGCAGCGGCGCCGTACATGTCTGGATGTCCACCAGAATCGAGATACCAACTTGGAGCAGCAAAGCCGGGAGTGCCGGTGCGGGAAAATGCTTGAACATCCTCGCTGAGTAACCCGATATCCGCGAGGCAGGCTTTTCCCTCTACGAAAAGAATGTTGTCCGGCTTTACATCACGATGTGCAAGGCCCGCGTCTGATAGGAGTTGTAAGGCCTGGAAAATAGGCGACAGAGTTTCACGGACGGCCGTTGTAGAAAACCAATTCAAAGCTTGTTTTTGCTTTTCGATGAGAGTGCGCAGGCTCAGTGGGCGCCATTGGGCATCGGAAGGTGCGCATGCCTCGACTCCATCGCAAAGAGGCATGACATAATACAGAGTATCCTCTGTCCGATTCACATGTTCGATGGCGAGAAGGCTTGGGTGTTTGAGGCGATGTGATGCCGCTCGGAATTGACACAGCGCCTGAAATTCGCGCTCCAAACGTTCTGGTTCTTTGGTTGAAAGAATTTTGAGAGCGCGAAAGTCACCGACGGCCTCTGTCTGGCATAGCCACACCTCGCCAAACCCTCCCCGACCAATGGACCGGATTAATCTATAACCATCTAATGTAGAGGTTTCTGCATGCACACGCAGGAGGTTATTAGCACGAATCAGCTCAGGTCAACGGTTTGCGCTCATTTGTTTCGGGCAACCTATAGGTTTGGGAGTCAGCAATGGAGTAGCAAAAAAAGTTG
Source organism: Akkermansia muciniphila (assembly GCA_945906945.1). Classification (GTDB taxonomy): domain Bacteria; phylum Verrucomicrobiota; class Verrucomicrobiia; order Chthoniobacterales; family Chthoniobacteraceae; genus Chth-196. Next base: position 11,904 of record CAMDSZ010000065.1, on the reverse strand, counting down.
AGATTTTGTGAGAGATTTCAGCGTCTCTTGCGAATGAATACGGATGGGGCTGCTAACTGCACCAAAATTTCAGTGTATGTCATTTTGACGGTCTCAAGTCCGGAAGGAATGTTCCGAAGCAGGAGAGGCAAACCTAATCAAACAAACCACAGATATGTTGAAAAAAGTTATCGCTCTCACACTAATCGCCGGAACGCTAGTGGGCATTGCCCACGCTGCAGGTTTCAAATGTACCTCCTGCAATGGTACCGGCTTCCAAGGGAATGTTAACTGCTTTTCGTGCAAGGGCAGCGGGAGAAACGCAGGTTACTAGTCCGCTAGCGAGACTTCTTGTCCCCATGGTTTTGGCATTCATTCCCATTGCCATGGGGATTTTGTTAGCATTTCCGGCTCAGATGTTCGCTGGGTCGGGGCGGCAACTGCCTTCAGTTAAATCATTTTTTGGGATTGAAGCGAATGAAGTGTTCCGACTTTCGCCGAGCGGTTCTAGCGTCGCTTTTTTACGGGAATCGGATAACGCCAGCTTATTGTGCGTTTGCCAGCCTAATGATACCTTAGAACATTCCAAGGTACTCACAGAGCCGAGCCATGGAAGTGTTTACTCCTTTCTCTGGCTGGACGAATGCACTCTGTTATTTTCCTCACGGCTAGCCCACGGGAAAAGTGTGGTTGGTTGTGTGGTCTTCGCGCCGGGGGACCAATCAAAATCGTGGGTGAACGTGTTAGCTTCTGCGAATGAGAGTGCATCTATTGAAGGAGTTTGCCTTGATGAGCATGGTGAGCACGTTGCTGTGGTTTCTTTGCCGTCCCAGAAAAACGACGTTAGTCGCGAATACTTCCAAATACATCCCCGTTCTGGTGAACGTCGTTTGATTTATGAGAATCAGGATCGCTTAAGCCTGTGTGTTATCAGCCGGGATGGGCGGAGGATTTGTGGAACTCGTTTCAGTGAGGCTGGTGAGTGTGAGTTGCTGGCACTGGAGGCGGATCCTGTGAGCGCGCGAATCCTGCTTCGGTCTTCTCCCGGCGAGGTGCTTCATGTACTGGGCATGGATTTCTCGGGTCGAGAAATTTACATTCAAACTAACGTCGGCGTTGGAGTCGATCTAGTCCGAATTGAAGCAGTCGAATGGGGCTCTGGTCGCCGTCGAATTTTAGCCGAAGACCCAAAGCAAGAGGCGGACATCGTGCAGCCTGTATTTAGCCGCACTTTGGATCGGCTTCTAGGCGCAAGCGTAGTCCGAGACCGGGTTGAGTATCATTGGATCGAATCAGGAGCGGGGGAAATTGTTTCGAGGATTCAGCGCCGCATCGGTAATGCGGATTTGCAGGTGCGAGATGTCAGCGAAGATGGAAAGTGCTGGATCGTTTCAGCGGTGCGTGATCGCGAGCCTGAAGACGAATTCTTTTACAGTGTGGACCGGAACGAGCTGGTAAAATTAAGTTCTCGGAGCGAGACAATCCCATCAGCCCAGTTAGGCGAAATGGTGCCGGTTAGCTTTCAGGCGAGAGATGGACAGCAATTGCGCGGCTACCTGACTTTTCCACCCGATGCGGACAAGTTAAACTTGCCGGTCGTTGTTTTTCCGCACGGTGGCCCTCATATGCGGAATACGTGGGGGTATGATCCCCGGGTTCAATTTCTGGCGAGTCGCGGCTACGCGGTATTTCAAATTAACTTTCGTGGATCAACTGGATTTGGGAAGGCATTCCAGCGCGCGGGCTATCGGCAATGGGGCAAAGGGGTTTTACAAGACGATCTGAGTGATGGGGTAGATTGGCTGATTCAATCCGGCATTGCGAATCCCAAATGCATCGCGATCTTCGGAGGATCGTACGGTGGTTTCGCCGCAATAGCTGGATTGACCTTCACTCCGGAGCGATATGCGGCGGGCATATCGCTTTTTGGGCCGTCGAATCTACCAGCTTTCATTAAAACGATTCCGCCAGGGTGGATTCCATTCAAACATGATTTAATTACAAAAATGGGCAACCCTGATGACCCATCGAATTTGCAGGTTTTACAGGCTCAATCTCCGCTGCATGCAGTCGGATCGATAGTTGCACCTTTGATGATTTTTCAAGGTGCGCAGGATTTGATTGTAAGGAAGGAACAAACAGATGATTTAGTGACGGTTTGTCGAGCAGCAGGAAAGCGAGTGGAGTATTTGGTATCGCCAGAGGGAGGGCACGGATTTACCGACTCGCTTGACGAGCAGGCAGTGTATGTTGCGATTGAGCATTTTTTAGCGCGTCATCTTGGTGGAGAGAGAGAGCCTGAGGTACGGTCCGAGATTCGAGCGAGGCTTGATAGGCTTCGACAATAGATCAAGCGGTAGGGGGGACAACTACGATTGATGTTTGATGAAAAACAGCCTCCTCCGGCTTTTGCTTTGTAGACCGCTCACATACCGAACTGACCGCCTGCAATCTTTTGTCCGCGCGAGAAGTGGAGCCAAGCGTAGACGCTACCCGCAATCTGTCCGGCACCAACGCTAAAATGGATTTTCGGAAATAGGGTCTACCTTGATTACGAATTTTTTTCCTTCGCCCAATTCAATGCTTTCACCGGTCGCTTTTCTGATTGCGTCGTACGCCACTGACTTCTGGCAAACAAAGTTCTTCATGATCTTTGAAGCTAGGTCCTTCTTTGAGATCGGCCCGTTGGCAACAATCTTCGCGACAGATGCCGCGGTGGGCCTCTCATCTTCACCGTTCAATCTTGCCTCCCAATTGCGGATGCTGAAATTCTTCTCCAATCCGTAGATTAATGTCTCCGGGTTTAATCGAATTCCAAATGGTTTAAACTCCTGTCCGTTAGAGTTCTTTCCGCAGCTAACAACCAGCAATTGAGGATCAGTTGGACTTCCTAAGGCAATGTTAATTTGACCCCGAGTCCAGCTGTGAAGCGTCTTTGAGCCTCGGCCGTAGGAACCACGGTCCCAACCCGTCGCCTTTCTAGCTCCCTCTCTTCCTGTCAAAGTGTGATGAACGACCACCACAGAGCAGCCTGGTTTTCCAAAGCGTGCGACTTGATTGATCGCAGTGCACACCTTTCTCATAGTGCTATCGCCGTTGAGACTGCCGTTAGCAAACCCCGACAGGGGATCAAATACGATCACGTCGGGATGATTCTTATAGATGTGCTCCTCGAGTAATTTCAGTCCCTTTTGATCATCGAGTACAAACGGAATGTCAGCACTATCCTCCGGGGTTTGGATAAGGATATGAGCACTTACCTCCCTCCAGAGATCCGCTCCAATCCATGCTTTTAGTTTCTGAAAATCAATTTGGAGGCGACGTGCACTGTTTTCATTCTGAATAAAAAGCCACTTTAACTTGCGTGATGGCAAACGAATACCTAGGAATTCTTTGCCAGTAATCATCGCAGCTGCGAGTTGAAGCAAAAGGCGAGACTTCCCAATTCCGCCTGGGCCCAGAAGCGTCATCACCTGACCTTTGCTAAAGACACCGTCAAATAGGTAGCTATCGTTTGGATCGAACGTCATTTCTAAAATTTCGTCCGGTGTCTTTGCGGTAAACCCTGCGATGGTTTTGTTTTCTGCCTCAAGTGGTGGGTCGGTATTTTCAATGGATTTGCTTTCCGCAATTTCATTCGTGGCTATGTCAGCCTCACGTTCCATCGAATGATGATTCACAGTGGCTCCGGTGGGCCACTCGCTGACTCTGGTCCAATATTTAGAGAGCCATTCCTTATGCGCTGGTTCTGGAAACCGCTTCAACGCCTTGTTGGATCCGAGAGCTTTGTCAGGCCACAGGTGAATGCGCTCACCCAATCCAACTTCAAGTGCAATACGCTCAGCCATGCGAAGCTGCTGCACCGCATAATCCTGCCAAGTCTCCGTGGACTCGAATACCTCGGTTTTTAATTTAATTCCGAGAGTTTCTGCGTGAGCTTGAATACGCGCCACATTTTCAGCGCGGATGTTGATGGGTTCGTGGAAGACGGTGAAGGGATTTAGGTCTTTAACGGCCTGCAATGTCGCTCTATCCATCAGCGCAGCGACGTCGACGCGTTGGGCCATCCGGATTTTTTTGTGCCCAATGCATTAAGCGATACTGAGATTTACACTTGAATAGAATGAGGCAGCGAATCAATCTAATGTAATATGAGAAGTATTATTCTTGGAATCGCGGCGTCTATTCTGTGCGGCGCATTGTTTGTCTCTGCAGCCACGAACAACGAATGTAGGGATCATTATCATCCCAAAGCGTCGGCGGTATCTCAGTGTCCTTTCGTAAACCCAAACACAGGACTTAAATGCATCGGGATAGTTTCAGCCGGGACGCCCAAGGTCGCCGGCACCGAATACAGATGTTCGAATGGGCATACATGGCTTGGGCGTTAACAGGTCTTATCAAGCTTTATAACTGAGGAAAGCGCGTTTATATTAATAGATTCAGAGAACGCCTTTCTGCAACGCCTGCTGACTCCGCCGCCCTTCTTTCCTCCGGTTGCGATTCCCGCTCACCTGATGCGGAGCGTCAAGGACTGCGGTCGCCGTGAACGGCTCGTGCTCTGGTGGCTCACCTACAAGCTGCCCGTGGAGCGCGAAGTGGATGAGGTTGCGATTGCGGACGCGGCAAAGGTCGCACGCTGGGATGTGATGGAGATCGCCGGAATACGGCACGCGTTCCCGGTGCATTGGGGGCGCATGTTGCTGAAGCGCGAGCTGCGTTTGGCTCACTATCGCAAGCATGGCTCCGTGCCAGACGGTGTCACGCCGGGCTGGCCATTGGGACGCAACGTGAGCCAGATTGGGCCAAAGCTGAAGCGGAAGGAGAACGCTCTGGCGAAGCGGCCGCGAAGGATGATCAAGTGGCTGAGCGCGTGCTTGCGGGCGTAGCAGGGTTATGGAGCTGCGCTGAGGGCCACCCGGAAGCCGTTGATGCCATTGCGGATATCTGGCAGGCTGAAGTCGCGTTCGGCAACCGTGCAGCCCTCCCCGAAGGTAATCCAGCGGCCGCCCCGATACGAGACGAATTCCTCTGAATTCCAGACAGCAACAGTCGAAGTCCACTCCGATAAATTTCCACTCATATCAAATATCCCCAATTCATTTGCGAGCTTCTTCCCTACTTCATGAACTGCATCACCTGAGTTTTCTTCGAACCACCCAGCCGCACGAAAATCATTACTCCCGCTGTAAATGTAACCCTCTGTTCGCGTTCCGCCTCTTGCTGCGAACTCCCACTCTCTCTCGCTCGGCAAGCGATAGCCATTTGCTGATGCAACTACTATAGGCTTCCATACCGTTCCAGTCCGGTACACAGCAGTGCCATTCTTGTACACGGGTGCCTTGCCTTCCTTCTCACTCCGCGCGTTGCACCACTTGACTACATCATACCAATTGACGTGCGATACCGGATAGTTGGCACCCACTCCTGCTCCCGCATTTTCCAAATCCGTGTACCCGTTCGACACCGCCCACGTACGCACCACCTGCCATTCGCCCCACGTCACTTCGGTCTTCCCTATGTAAAAAGTATCCACAGGCAATGCGCCTAGCTCAGAAGACGCAGGCAAAGTGCCGCCGCTCACGAGCACCATTTCAGGAACTGAACTGAGGGCCACCCGGAAGCCGATGTTGTTGCGGTACCCCGGAATGAAGTAGTCGCGGTAGGCAACCGTGCAGCACACCGCGTTGAGGTACCAGTACCCGCCCCGGATCACCCGGTACGAGCCTCCATATCCCGGATACCAACTCCCACTCCACTCCCACAAATTCCCGCTCATATCATAGATCCCCAACTCGTTCGCCTGCTTCTTTCCCACTTCTTTCACAACATTACCCGAGTTCTCATAGTACCAACCCACCAAACTCAAATCATTGCTCCCGCTGTAGGTGTACCCATTTGTCTGCGTTCCGCCTCTCGCTGCAAACTCCCACTCTTTCTCACTGGGCAACCGATACCCATTTGCCGATGCGACTTCAGTTGGTATCACCTGTCCCATTTTGTAAACAGCCCCATCCGCCGTGTACACAGGCGTCTTGCCGTCCTTTTCACTCCGCGCGTTGCACCACTTGACTACGTCATACCAGTTGACGTGCGTCACCGGATAGTTGTCTCCCACGCCCTGTCCGACACCATCAAGGTCCGTGTACCCGTTTGTGACTGCCCAGGTCCGCACCTCCTGCCACTCGCCCCATGTGACTTCAGTCCGTCCGATGTAGAACGTATCCACGGGTACTGCGCCTAGCTCGGAAGTCGCAGGGAGAGTGCCGCCAGTGACAAGGGCGAACCCTGTGGGTGCGGTTGGCGTGATTGGCGCAACGAATAATACGCTACTGCTGGTTACGCTCGAAAACCCATTGCTTACCACCACCGTGTACGTGCCGCTCTGTAAACCTTGAGTGGGCAATTTAGTGCTCGTCCCTCCTGCAATCGCAACGCCGTCGCGCATCCACTGATAACTCAATGGCCCCATTCCTGAAGCAGTCACCGTTAAGCTACCCCCAATGCTGATGGGAGCACTCGGTTGTACTGTAATTGTCGGTCCGAAGTATGACCGAATGGAAGATGGAAGCTGCTCGAAATCGACATGATCAGGCCGGAACTCAATATCCAACTCGGCTGGCAACCCAAAGACGGGGCCTTCCTTCGAGGTCAGCATCACAGACGCGGTTGGGCTTCCAGCTTTAACAATTGGTTGAACCGCGAAGCCTTCATTCATCGTCCCACCGTTGATCGTTCCACCTTTAATCCACTTTTGAACCGTGCTGGTGACGTCGACCGTTACAAACCGCCGCGATGCCATTTTATCCGGAGTAATCACACCGATCGTTCCAGAAACTAGCGTCGGCAGGCTTGTGGACGCCTTTGATTCGTTCCACTCGCTGTTAACTACATGCACACTTAAGCCAGCGCCCGGTCTTTGAACGATCGGCAGGTACAATCTGAGCTTTGCCCACCGCACGACCGTATCGGTGGGAATGTCGCTAAGATCAAAGTACAGGTACGACTTTCGGGTCGCATCAACGATAAGACTGTTCGCGTTATTTGTCGCAAGGCTGAGCTTGTTGCCCGGTGCGGTGTAGCTGTCCTCGCTGGCGGGAATGGTGAGTGCGTTTAGTTTGCTCGTGGCAAAGAAGAGCGTGAAGAAGCAAAGAAGGACAACAAAGAGCGAGTGACGTTTCATAAGCGGGCGGGGCGGCGGCAGACGGAAGCGTCGCGGCTTATGCGGCGCAAGTCAATGGCGCAAGCGACAATCGGCGGGGGACGCGGTATCCCGGCAGAGGCGCGGGATTGGCCGGGCGATGCGTCCGCGTGTGAAGTTGCGGCGGGTCACGCCTGTGCGGGAAGCGTCCTTACGAACCATTTATCGCTCTTGGTCGAGATACTCGTACACCGAGGCTTTCCTGCCGTCATCAAAGCACCCGCCTTTTGAGATCAAACGTAACACCGTGTGAGTTGGCTTACGCGGGTTACAAAGTTCTTGGAGGATCCGTGCCCATTTTGATTTTTTATGGAACTTGAGGTGCTTCTCGGCATCATGGCAGCTCAGATAGAAGCGTCTATTTGATTTGAGTGTTGAAAGCCAATAACATACGCACACAAGCAAATGTCTGGGTTCATCCTCAGCGTAGATTCCAGCCTCTGGTGGAGGTGGATTCTTTTTCGCTTCGGCAACTGCCGATTCAACAGTTAGGCCACTTGCAACCTTGCGGGCTGCAAGTTGAACATAGAAAGCTTCGGTTAGATCAATTTCCGTTGGTGCTTTGATCTTGTTCTCATCAAATAAGAATTTCAAAGCCGCATAGTACTGAACGACGCAGGTTGCGATTTCTTGTAGGGTTAACGGCAATTCGTGAAGCCTGTTAAACTCAAGTATGTTTCCAGCAAGTCGCCAAAGCGGGCCGTTTGCCATTTCGGTAATCTCATGAGCCTCTCGTTCGCTTCTTGGCAAAGCACTTTCCATATCCACCCCACCCACCCCACCCCTTGGATAAAACTGTCTAACTGGAATACTTAGTAACTGCGTATCTGTGTCCACGGAGCCATCCTTCGTGACGGGTGGAGGAAGTCCTTTGGGAGTTGGTAACTCGTACTTACGCTCGACAATCTTGTAGTTCATGGCCGTATTGCTCCCGGGTTAAAGAAGACCACTTCCTGCTTGGCTCTAACGTCCTTGTTCCATCCTCCCGGCATCCTGACTAGCTGAGATCGATTGAGCGGCCCTCTGCAGGCTCCTAGGCGCACTGCGAGGCACTGGAAGCGACGCAAGGCAACGTCATCGAGCGATTGTACAAAGAACCAACCGTGTAGCGATTGGTTGCCGCTGAAAACGACAAGCGCGAGAGGCAAGTAATGCGCCAACTCGAAGAGAACCGCCGCTTGTTCATCGAGGCTCAACCCATCGCTTTCGTACACGAAGTATCGCCATGAACCTGTGTTGTCGTTCGATTTGGGCGACCACTTACCATCCTGAGTCCAACCCTTGAGTGCTGTCATGGGCTGTGGCACGATGAAGTTGAATCCGTCAAATGACTCGAATGACTCAACGGGTCCAGTCTCGTAGCCGTATTCTCGACCTTTCGCACAACAGATAAGGCAGCCCGGCGGAAATAAAGACCTTACAACGCTCTTCCTGCTACGCAGGGGAAACGGTATTGCCGGAGAAAGAGCTTTGAGATTCTCCTGACGGAATCCGGTTTCCACTGCTCGTTTTATCAGATCTGGATCACTGGATTGATTGTAAGGATTAAGTTCGTGCCTTTTGTTTGGCTTTCGATGGCTTTGAGCTGGACGCGACTGGGCGTGACTTTGCTGGTAAACCTTGCGCAGTGTTGTTCTAAGCTCGCTGCCTTTTGGAGGCCGGGTCATTTGCTCCAAGATGATCTGCTCGGCATCAGACAGTGAGACTCCTCGTCGCTTTAAGTGATTGCCAGCGATGATTAGCCACCGATTCACGCCAAGCCCTGGAGCAGGACAGGGCGGCATTTGGTTGCGGAACATAACGTTCATTGCTTCTCCTTTCCCTTTAGCTTTCCGCGCCGAGCGGCACCGCTGAGCTGCCGGATGGCTTTCCGGGCACGCTGCTCTTCGCGATCAATTTGCCGCTCGTACTTGAGCGACAGGTCCATCTCCCTGTTTGGGCGAAGTGGACGGCTCATTTGGACCTCCTTGCCGCACCAGCGGCTTCGATCGCCTCGATATCGCTCAAGCGGTACCGGACCAAGCGACCGAGGATGATTGCAGTCAATACGCCAGCCCGTTCACGGCGTTTGAGGGTTTCGATTGAACAACTCCAGCGATCAGCAAGGCGGGGCCGATCGAGGAGGACATTGGTTTTGTTTGGGTATGCGCTGTGCATGCCCGTAATGATCTTACGGGAAAACTGGATCCCGTGATGTTCCGCAAACTTGGGATCAGCGGGCTATTTTATCCAAAAATCGAACTGCCTATTCGTCCTCTAAGTCCTCAAGTCCACATTCTCTAAAAAATAATCTCCACTGTTCATTGGTCTTACTGAGTGTTGAGCCTCCAAAGTCTAGATTTTGGCGAACCAACTCATCTTTCAGGTATTGCTTCGTTGGAGGCGTTCGATGTTCTTGAAAAAATCCGCAGCCAATTTCCATGACTGCTTGTATTCTCCGAACGTGGACGCTGCTTGTACTTCTGTCTAGTGCTTGCTCATGCAGTACCGCTCTCGCTGCGTTCCCAAATACATCACGAATACAGTTCACTGCAATTTCATCATCCTTCTGGATGAAGCCATTGTACAATGCTGGCCCGAATGAGTTTATGATTTGAGTCATGAGGTCGTTTGCCTCATCGAGGGACAGCGTTTTATTGAGTACCTTGACTGAATGATAAGCCTTATAAATACTCGCTAAGGCCCGCGCGCGAAGTATGCGTCCGCACATTTCTTCACGGTCACGATTTTCGATGGAGTTTTCCGATTGGTAGAATTTCGCGATCTTGTTGTTTTTTGATCGCTTAGTCCTCTTATCGCGCGTCCCGTATATCGCTTTTTGGCGTGCTTCATTCGCGAGTCCCACAGGTTCGCAGCGTATTTCGTTGGTCTGTAGATTTTTTACGACTGCAAAAGCCTCGCACTCATCCAAAACGGTGTACGGAACTCCATCAATTGTGAAGTCATCGGAAGATTCGTTCATTTTCGTGGTTTGAAAGTGTGTATTAAGCAGTGGTTGCTGTGTTCAAGGTGATGCCTCCTTGTGAAACATCCACGATGTTTGATGACAAAAACCGCCCAATGCCAACCGTCGTCCGTTCTTTGTGATCCGCGTAGTGCATCGCAGTTACCTGAATATCAGCGTGACGCAGGAAACGGCTGGCGGCGTGGATGCCGCTGGCGGTTGCAACAAGGCTCCCAGCCTCCTTACGCAGGGTATGGAGCGGTTTTGCGGTGTTTACGCCCTGTTTCCTTAGCCACGCATTCAGTCGTGTGAAGACGCCCTCACAGCGGTACTGGTGGCCCCAGTCGCGAGGTTCTGTCTCAGCAGATGATCCGCCGATCAGGAATGGACCTGTTGCCTTGGCGTAGTAACCGCGAAGGATGGCTACGAATTCAGCCTCAATGGGTACAGCTCCGGCAGAGTCCTCGCTCTTTAGCCCGCCAGCCTCTGTGGCTTCTATTCGTATGGTGCCAGCTTGGAAGTCGATCTGCCGCCACAGAAGCTTGTCAATTTCACCGCGTCTCAAGCCTGCGCCAATGGCCAGCAACAGCGTCAAGAATGCCTCTGGATCTGTGATTGCGAGTTCTTCGTTGGCGGCTTGTAGCAATGCACCGGGATCGATGGTCGAATTGTATCGCATCGATTCTCTTGGGAACATCTCGCACCCAGCAAACGGAATCGGGTTGGGGTGTTGTACGCCCGTGATGAACTTCAGGATCTTCTTAGAGAAAAGAGAACGCGCCTGACGGATCAAGGAGTTCGCACTGATCTTCTTCGTTCGCTGAAGTGCCGGGCTTTTACCTGCTTGGGCAACAAACCTGATCCGCCATGCTTGGATGGCTTCAGGCGTGAGAACGCTCAAGGGAGCCTCCTCGATCTTGGCCCGGTAAAGGCTCTTCTTTGACGCAGCGAACCGCTTCTTGGACTTTGAAACGGAAAGGATATCGCCTGCAATCAGGCGAAGTGATCGTGCATAGCTTCCGAATGTGGCGGGACTGCCATCGAATACCTTTGTAGCGGCATTAATCCATGCGCCGATCGTAGCCGCCTCCAGTTTGTCGTCTGCCCGGTCAGGACGATGCTTGGCGAGTGTGCCATCAATGCCAAGGGTGAGGAGATCGCTGTAGATGTCGCGTGCGATCCGGGCTGCTGCCTCCTTGTTGCCTGTGCGGAGTCCAAACGAGAGCCGTTTCGATTTAAAGCAAAGCTGCATTGCCCAGTGCGGGGACTTTTTGCCTGTGCCGCTGATCGGCTTGAAAATGCGTTCAGCCCAATACCTTGAATCCGTCTTTCCCAAAGACTGCCTGGATTCGCTTGGTAATTGCTTGGTAATTCTGCTGTTCATCTATGACCTCTCAAGTAATGCTTCTGACCTGCTGACTTGTATTGCTAAGCCACTGTGAAGCAGTTGATACAGTAGGTCAAGAGCGGTCAGCAGGGAACAAGAGGCATGCAAAAGAGAACCATGCAAAACAGTGATTTGTAATCAGCAGGTCGTCGGTTCGAGTCCGACTGCCGGCTCCCTCTCTAAGAGGGACTTACGCAAGTTTTGAAAAAGTCGCTTTCTGTCTGGTACCACTCTGGTACCACTTAGCCTCGGAAATTATCCCTCACGTTGAGGCAACGTTCATCTGGCCTTCGAACGCTCTCACGCTCTTGCCAATAGCCAAAGATGCATTCGGCCCTGCTCGAGTTGCCCCACGCAAGTTCCCGTATTGTGATTTGGAATTTCACAAGTTTG
>CAMDSZ010000064.1 GCA_945906945.1 Akkermansia muciniphila | reverse complement strand
AAAGTCGATGAGAACAAGTTTCCCGAGTTCACACCCGAACTTCGCAACGCATTTTACGAGGAGGCTGCGGCCTTCTTTGACTATGTGATCCGCGACAACCGGCCGCTGCGCGAGATTCTATCGGCAAACTACACTTTTCTGAACAAGAGGCTGGCTGAGTTCTATGGAATACCTGGAGTGGATGGCGACGAGTTCTCTCGGGTCGACGTGAGCGCTCACTCCCGGGGCGGACTCCTTGGCATGGGCGCGGTTTTGACCAAAACCTCTTACCCACACCGTACCAGCCCTGTGCTTCGAGGGAACTGGCTGCTGCAAAACGTGCTCGGCTCCCCCACTCCTCCCCCGCCAAACAACGTGCCAAAGTTGGACGAGAATGTCGCCGCTGCGAAAACCCTCCGGGCCCGTTTGGAAATGCATCGTCAAGACAAGGCCTGCGCATCGTGCCATGACAAAATCGACCCGTTGGGGTTCGCTCTTGAGAGTTTTGATGCAATCGGCCGGCTGCGGGCGGTGGATGAAGCAGGCTCGCCCGTCGACGATAGCGCGAAGACAAAAGACGGCGCGACCTTTAAGGGGCCCTCCGGCCTCAGGGAGCATCTCAAAAAGCGCGAATCGGAGTTCTTCGCCGTTTTTTGCAGAAAACTCGCAGGCTACGCGCTTGGCAGGACAATCCAGCCATCGGATCAACCACTGCTCGACAGGATGCGCGAGCGCATTCAGCGGGAGGACGGCACCTTCGAGTCGGCGCTGGTTCTTCTCGTTCAAAGCAAGCAGTTCACCCACCGCAGAAACGAGTAGGTTCCCGCCAATATCGACCAATAGAAATTCGCCCCCGTGGTTATTTACTTTAGAAACGCGTTGGCAAAGTCTGAGCCTGAGCCTGTAGACGCAGCATAGATCCATCATGAATCAATCCACACATGCCCTCAGTCGCCGTCATTTTTTACGCGGAGCGGGCGTAGCCTTGGGGCTGCCATGGCTGGAATCCTTCACCGCCCACGGAGAGCCTGTGGTGGGGATCAACGGCGTGGGCCGCTCCACAGAAGCGCCGCGGCGGCTCGCGGCGGTTTTCATGGGCAACGGAGTCAATCCACAGCATTGGGGTGCGGACGCGTCCGACGCGGGCATGGTGCTCAAAAACTCGCTTCGCCCCCTGGAACCGCTCCGTAAAAAACTTTTGGTTTTTAAGGGTCTGTGGAACCCCACCACCGTCGAGGGCCCCGGAGGGCATTACCCGAAAATGAACGTGCTCGCGGGACTCAAGGTCAAGCAGACCACCACAGACGTGCAAGTCGGCGTGACGATGGACCAAATCGTCTCCCGCGAAATCGGACGGGCCACCCCCGTGCAAAGTCTGGTGATCGGCACCGAGGGCCCCGGATACAGTACCGACAGCGGCTATACCTCCCTCTACTCGGCCTACATCTCTTGGGCATCCGCCACGATGCCTGCGCCAAAGGAAATCTACCCGCAGCAGGCTTTCGACCAGCTCTTTGATGACGGGAGCAAGCGCCGCAGGGACAAGGGCATCATGGACCTCGTTTCCGCTGATGCCAAAGGCCTCTCCAAGCATCTAAGCCAACGCGACAACCTCAAGATGCAGGAATACCTCAATTCCATCGACGAACTCGAGAAACGCATCGAGCGGGCGGACGCCTTCAGCCAGAAGGAAACCGCAGGAACCGGCTGGCAGCCCACGGTGAAAGAGCCCACCTTTCCGCGCCCCGCAGCGGGCATTCCGGCAAATCCGGGCGAACACATGAGCCTCATGCTCGACATCCTCGTGCTGGCCTTCCAAATGGACCGGACCCGGGTGGTGTCGCTGATGCTCAACAATGATTTGTCGGGGATGAACTTCGGTTACCTCGGCGATATACGCGGCGGGCTTCACGAATTATCGCATCATGCGAACGACCCCAGCAGGCTTGCGATGTACCAAAAAGCGAACGAATACCACATGCAGCTTTGGAGCGCCGCCCTCTCAAAAATGGACGCAACCAACGAGGGCGAGCGCACTCTGCTCGACAACAGCATGGTGCTTTTCTGTTCAAGCCTCATGGACGGCAATGCCCACGACTCCAAACAGCGTCCAGTCCTGCTAGCCGGCGGCGGCGGTGGCTCGATCAAGGGCGGCCGCCTCCTGGACTACAGCAACGATCCCAACCGCAAGCTTTGCCGCCTCCACCTCGCGCTCATGGAGCGAATGGGCGTCAAAATGAACCGGTTCGGCGACGCGGATACCGCCCTTAGCGACCTGTCCTGATCCACCGCTTCCCGACAACGCCGCTCCGTCAAACCGGTCTGCGGTTCACCCGATCAACCGCTCTGCGGTTCACCCGATCACCCGATCACCCCCGTCTCGCGCAGAATCGCGAGAATCGCGCGTTTTTCCGCGCCCGGCAGGTAGTTGAATTCGTCCGGACCGCCTTCGGTCAAAGCGTGCTGCAGCGCCCGCAATACAAAGTCCTTCATCACCGGTTGCAGCGCTTGAAAGCCCGGGGTGTAGATCATGTAGCTGCACCGGTACCGAAACATCCGCTCCTTAAGCTCCAAATCGCGCAGCGAAGCCTTGGAATTTCCCGCCACTCGCCTCGCCGAAAAATCGCGAGCAAACGACGGATCTGGCGTCACACCGCCTTTGGGTAGCGCCGCTTCTTTCTGAAAAAGCATGTACCGCACAAGATCCCACGCGATCGATTCAAGCGCTGAACGATCCTCTTGGCGGACCTTGCCTCCACCAGTGAGTAAGGCATCCCGCGTCCTGTAGAGCGCGAGTGTCACCAGGTTATGGAACCCGAGCTGATGTTCATGGATTAAATGCGCGAACAAATCACTTGTCCGCCCCGGATACCGCTCCCAGCTAAAACGCAATCCGGGCGGGTTTGCGATGCACGTGTAGGTGCCCTCATACGCTTCTCCCATCAGGTTTCCAAGATGTTGCTCCTGCGCCTGCGCACCTGTGACATGCCATCCGCCAAGACGTTCCTTGATCGGAATGACATGCCCCACCAGCTCCCGTCGGAACCCATCGAGGCTGGCGCCCGTCTTTGTGGGGATGACGGATTCGGCCACCAATCCGGGGAGCTGCCATGAGGTGCGACCACCATGGCAATTCATGCAGCGCTCAGAGCGAACGGCGTCCAAACGCGCACTGCCACCGGCGTTCACCAGATAAAACACTGGGCCAAGTTCGGGATCAATCGACGCAATCTCCATCCTGCCCCCGGGCACAAATCCGACATAACTCTCCTCATTAAAATACAGCGCACGCGGATTCGCAGGATTGATGATCCCGCTCTGCAAGCTTGTCGCGGAGTAGACCAGAAGCTGCGAGCTCACCGGAATCTGGAGCGCCTTAAGAACCCCGAGCAGGCGCTCCTTTTCGTCCGCGGCGCCGAGCGCCGGTTCCTGCGTCTTGGAAGCAGCCAGCAAGCGGGCAAATGCGTCGCTCGGAACGCGAGAGTAGTAGTGATGCGGCGCCTCCTGAAAGCGGCGCACTTCCAGCCCCTCACCAGCTCCAGCTCCAGCTCCAGCTCCAGCTCCAGCGACACCATCGCGGCACACGCCGAGGCTCAACCCCACAAGCCCCCAGCCCACGATGCAGCGCAATGGCAACGTACAACGTGTCGCGCACGCGGCAGTGGAAGCTTTGCGCCCGTCTGCCATGGCTTCGACTCCTAGGACCCCGAACGGTTCTCCTTGCCCGAGACCCGGGTCAATTCGCAGCGGTTCGCCGAGGCAATGAACAACTCCGCCACGCGCCGCCGCAAACGCCAACCGCGCGCCATGATCCAGAGCGCCAGGAACGCGTACGCCGCCCACAAGAAAACATCCGTGCGGTCGAGGAAAATTCTGCGGTACGCGAGAATCCCAAGCGCGATCGAGTTGATTAACACCGTCGTAACCACCGGTTTGCATTTGAGATCCACACGGGTAAGGCACTTAGGTCCGCCGTGGTATTCCGTGACTGTTGCAGCCTGCACGCTCCAAAACCTGTTCCCGTAAACCTGCAAATCCCAGTTCTTCCATCCCGTATCCGCCGAATAGCGCCAGCCCTCGCGTTCCAGCAGCGCGAACACCTCCGACAACAAGCGCTCGCGCCCCTGCCCGGTTTCGTTCCAGAAATTCAAACGCCGACTGCCCCCGCGCTTGTTGGCGCGAGTCACTCCTTCTTCCCGGAGCGAAATCACCTCGGGCGGCGTGTGCTTGTACTTCATCCAAGTGAAATACCTCGCCCACCCCCGTGCCAGCGGCTGCGCCAGCGCAAGAAAGCCCACGAGCAGACGCGCACGGACCGTGTCGAAACCGAGCTCGATCCGCGCGTGAATCATGTGCGAAAGCGCCACCAAAAAGGTCGCACCGAACATGAGAAGAGGCACCATGCGCATCTTTTCGAGCGGCACGCCAAGGATGCCCATGAACGCCGTCAACGCCACCCACTCGATACTGCTCACGTACGCCGCCACCTCCGACTGCGGGGTCGGATAAATCGACTGGAACAACCCCTGCCCAAACACCCCATGATAAATAATTGGCGAGTTAAACAGCCAGGTGAAACGCGGCGCTCCATAGATCTGCCCCTTCCACTTGGCGGTGCCCGTCGGCCCGAAAAATACCAGATGCTTGAACCTGAGCATCGACTCCGCCTCGCCATAACCCTCCTGCTGCTTGCGGAATGCCGTCAGCGTAAACCGCCGGTAGTGCCACACAATCGCGCTCGGGCTGAAGGCGATCACGCCGCCATTGGTCTGCAAGCGCCAGCAGAAGTCCACATCATCCCCCGCCTTCCGATATTCAACGTCGAATCCACCCACGCTCTCAAACGCCGCACGGTGGAACGCCATATTGCACCCCGGAATATGCTCCGCGACCACATCGGTGAGCAGCACGTGACTCGGCCCGCCGGGTGCAGCCGCCACCGCCGCTTGAATCCAGTCCACAGCAGGAGGCGAGATATTCGGGCCGCCCACACCAACGTAATCCCCGCTCAGCAGCGTTCCCACCATGTAGTACAGCCAGTCAGGATCCGCCATGCAGTCCGAGTCGGTGTACGCAAAGATATCGCCCTTCGCCTGCCGCGCCCCCTCGTTGCGCGCGTAGCTCAGGCCCATATTGCGCTGCACGATGTTCAAAAAGTGCGGAAGCTTTTCACCGGTCTTCGCCGCGCGCGCCTTGCGGCCCGCCTCGTACGCGGCCACCAACTCCTGCGTGTCGTCCTTGGACCCGTCGTCCACCAAGACGATCTCGAAGTTTGGATAGTTCACCTGATCCAGCGATTCCAAACAGTCTTTCAACGTCTTCCCACCGTTGTATGAGCACACGATGACCGACACCATCGGATAGCTCGGAAGCGCGACATGATCGGTCACCGAACGCCCGCCGGACATGAACTCCTGTAGCATGTAGAAAGCCTTCTTCGGCTTCCGATCACGCGTCACCAAACCGAACTCCCAGTCGAGAATCTCTTGTCCACCCGTGAACCACTCGTCGGTCCAGGAGAAGAAAATCGTCCCAGCCGCGCCCCCGCGCACCACAGACTCGAGGTGCCACTTGAGGACCTCGACCTGCATGTCCTCGCCCTTGCGCATCGTGTCCAAACCAAATTCACCGAACACCAGCGGCTTGTCTCCGGCGAGATTCTGCAGGCGGGCAAGGTACTTTTCAAAGTCGCGCTGACGCTCCAAGTAAACGTTGAACGAGTAAAAATCGACGTTCTGCGGCAGCAGATACTCGGTTGGCGGATAACTCGCGTACGAATACAGGGCGCGAGGATCCGTTGCACGCGCCACCGAAATGAGATGTTCCACGAACTCCGTCACGCGGCGCGCTCCCAACCAGCGCACCATCGAACAGGGAATTTCATTCCCAACCAGGTACCCGAAAATCGCGGGATGCCCTTTGTGGGTGGCGACGGCATTCCGGATGGTCTCGACGATTACCCGTCGCATTTTGCGGGAATTGAGAAACTCGATGTGCTCCGCCCACGGAATGGAGATCATCACACGCAGACGAAACTGCTGCGCTAAATCCAAAAACCAGCGGGGCGGCACATGATAGATCCGGAGGAGGTTCGCCCCCATTTTTTGGATCATCGCAAAGTCAGCGCGCGCCTTCTCGAGATTGCCCACGTAAAACCCTTCCGAGTCTGGAGCGAATGGCCCGTAGGTCACCCCCTTGAGGAAGAACTTTTTGTCGCCCTCGAAAAGGAACTTGGCGCGAACGCGGACCGGGGGAAACGAATCAGCCGCTGAATTTTGTACCGGCACTAGTGAGGACGAGAGCGGATCTGGTTCCTTGACGGAAGAACTTTGCGAAGCTTGGGACATGGAAGAAGCCTTTGTTTAGAGGGTAACGCGGAAAGGTGCAAGGTCACTCCGCACGCCTAGATCTGAGCCAAAACTTCAGAGGTCACCCGCTCGGTCTGCTCCAAATCCGCCTCCGAGTGAGCCGCACACAGGAACCCCGCCTCAAACTGCGATGGCGCAAAGTACACGCCACGTTCACGGCACCCGTGGAAAAACCGACCGAACGCGCCGCGGTCGCTTTGCTGAGCAGACTCCAAGTTCCAAACATCAGTCGCGGTGAAGTACAAACAGAACATGGAACCGATCCGTCGGAAGTTGCAGCTTTTGCCAGTCTTTTTCAGCGCGCGCCTGACGCCCGCCTCGAAAGCTTCGCCGATCTGCTCAAGCTTCTTCCAACCGTCGATACGCTCCATTTCGCGCAACTGCGCAAGACCGGCCGCCATCGCCAACGGATTCCCCGACAACGTCCCAGCCTGATACACCGGCCCGTCCGGCGAAAGACACGCCATGATCTCGGCCCGCCCGCCGAACGCACCGACCGGCAGCCCGCCGCCGATCACCTTCCCTAGTGCCGTCAAATCAGGCACCACACCACAACGCTCCTGGTACCCACCCTTGGCAAGACGGAAGCCAGTCATCACTTCGTCGAAGATCAAGACGACTCCGTGAAGCGAGCAAAGCTCCCGCATCAACTCGAGATAACCCGGCCTTGGAAGATATAAACCCGCATTCGCCGGCACAGGCTCCACAATCAGCCCTGCGAGCTCTCTGCCATGCTCCGCAAACGCAGCCCTCAGTGCATCTGGTTCGTTGAAAGGAATGGTGATGGTTAGTTGCGCCAGCTCAGCAGGCACGCCCGCGCTGTCCGGCTGTCCGTGGGTGAGCGCGCCGCTCCCAGCCTTTACCAAAAGCGAATCCACGTGCCCGTGATAGCATCCCTCGAACTTCAGCAGCTTTTTCCGACCCGTAAAACCGCGCGCCAACCGGATGCAGGACATCGTAGCTTCCGTCCCGCTATTCACCATCCGCACCTTCTGAATGGAGGGCACCCAGCTCAAAATCATGCGGGCCATTTCCACCTCCAGCGGATTCGGAATCCCGAAGCTCACGCCGCGCTCCGCCGCAGCTGAAATCGCCTCCCGGACCACCACCGGCGCGTGTCCGAGAATCGCCGGCCCCCAAGTCCCCACAAAATCCACGTATTCGTTCCCATCCACGTCCCAAATCCTGCCTCCAAGCGCGCGGTCGACGAAAAACGGCTCGCCTCCCACTCCGCGAAACGCGCGTACTGGAGAATTCACGCCTCCGGGAATAAGGGTTTTAGCTTCTGAGAAAAGTTGTTGGGACCTTTGGGTGGAATGCATGCAGACCTCTGGATTACTCGGTGCCGGCCGACTCTTCAACTCCGGAGGTTTGCGAGTTCCCGGACAACCCCGCCTACTTCACCACCCGCGCCCGCGCGTCCGCGTAAATGGCGGCGAGCCGCAGCAGCAATCCCTCCATTTCAGTCTGATAATCCTCTGGCAAACGATCGCTTTTATCCTCTCTCAAAACCCTGAGTTTCCGCTCAATCTCGCCCCGTTCGAGGCGCTGGTCCGCAGTGAGCGCCGCTTCCACAGAATCGGGTATCAAATGCCATTGGCGGGCCTTCATTCCCTCCTCCTCCTCCCGTACGCGCTCCTTCTTGCGCGGTTTTTTTTCATCGGCTTTAGCGGCGGCTTTGAAAGCATCCACACCAACTGGTCTTCCATCACCCGTGTCCTCAAGCACCGTGTGCTCTGTGAGCATCCGCCCCTGGTCCTTGTAAAAAGCCTCAACCTGCCCCACTGCGTGCCGCCATGCCTCGAACACAGAAACCTGGCCATCCGCGTCCGCATCGGCACCGGTCCCTGTCACCGCTTCCGCAAAGCATTTTGAAAAGCGCGTCCAATTCTCCTCCTCGCCAGAGCGCGTCGCGGCGACAATCACCCGGCCCGGAGCAGACAACGGCTTTACAAAGGCGCCTCCGCACGAAAATCCCGCCACCACAATCACCGGGCACCGCACTTTCGCCAGCATTTCGGATAGCGCTTCGGCAGAAAGATCCGGCCCCTCGAGCGCGAACTTTGGCGACTTTCCTTGCGCGCTGCCGTGGCCTATGAGAACCACCCACAAAACATCCGGCATCCCCTGCGCATTTTCGCCACCCTCTCCCCGGGGCCCCAAGACCGAGCGCAGCCGATCGAACTGGCTGACTCCACCCTCCTTTTCTCCACCCTCAACCAGCACCACGCGGTGTCCTGCCGCGCGAGCCGCCTGTTCCCAAACGAGAGCCGTGGATTGAATGGATTCCAAGAAAGACGGCTCCCCGCCGATGCCTTTTACAATCACAATTTCTTGCGCCGCAAATGCAGTTTCCCCCGCGAACAACCCGAGAAGACAAACGGCTTTCAAAACCACTCTGGACGTCGACCAGAACGCAGCCCACAAAGCGCTCCTGCAACTTTCCAGCAGCCTAAACCATGGTCCGCAGGCGAGGGCGCTTTTCATCCTGGAAACGTGCATTTTCATCGACATCAAGCGTGGTGAATTCTTTGTAAAAACTGATTCAAGCCGCCCCATTGCGCCTCCTCAAAAACCACTCGCCACACAGGCAAATCAAGGCGAATCCAAACACCGCACCCGTATGCCACAGCGGCCGGACCCGCGTCTCCATTGCAAGATTCGGAGCGTTCCGGAGTTTACCCGCAAGCTCCGATAGATCCTCGATCCGGACCACCTCGCCTCCTGTCTTTTTTGCAATACCCTCCATGCCGCTGCGATCAGGAGTCGCGATGCTAAACTCGACGTCCGAATTATCCTGCACCCACCCCGCCGACGCACTTCCAAGAACCACACCGTCGGGCCCCTTCGCCCGAACCTCCGCAATGAGCGCCCCGGACATTCCTGAAGCGTGAGTCGCCGTGTAGGAACCCGCCTCTCCACTCGGTTCGGCACGGACGGTGATCGCCGACAAATCCGCATCACCAACCCTTCGGATCCGCAATTCAACATCGGCATCTTCCACGGGCCGGGCTGCGGAATCTCGGATCCGCACCAGCAATTTAGCGGCTTGAGCGCCTGCGCTCCAATCCGCCGAAAGCTCCACCTGCGTGGGAACATCGGCCACCAACCAGCGCGTAATCTGTCGCCACAGCTTCACGAGGTCGGCGGCATTCGCTGGGTCGCCGATTCCCCAGCGGAACAAGTCGCCAGCCAAAAGCGCACCGCAACGCCCACTTCCATAGCGCTGTGTCACCAGTGCAGGACTGAGCTGTGAACCGGCCCCTGCGTTTTCACCCGAGACTGCAAGCACTGTCGCTGCAGGCTTGATTCCCTCCACATGGTTCACCACATCCAAACCGGGGAGACGCGCGACCCTCGAAACCTCCTCGGCCTCCGACTTACGCCGCCTCACCCAAGGCTCCATCAAACCCTCGCGAGTCAGCGCCCAGCGCTGCGGCTGGCGGCCGGATTCGCCCGCAGCCTCCTTTCCAAGCCAAACAGGCAAAACTGACTCAAGCGCGGTTCCCCTCCATCCGCCTCCCTCAAAACTCTCCATTCCGCCAAGCATCAATAAGCCGCCGCCCCGCTCTGCGACAAAACGCTGCATCAAGCGCAACTGGTCGGCGCTGAAAAACTCGGCCTCCACATCGTCCAAAATCAGACCTTTGTAGGAAAACAATTCCTCGGCTGTTTTTGGAAAACCGCCCGTCAACTCGTCCGCCGTCTCCACATTCACTCGCACCAGCACCGGTTTGTCGTACCGCTGCAGTTCCGCCTCGGCCCCCGCTTCAAATCCCCTGAACAACGGATTGGAGGCGTCGCCGCCCCGCCCTTTGAATGCGAACTTGGGCTCGCGCTTTGCAATCCGCACAAGCCCGCGCAACTCCACCTCACCGTCCCCCTCCAGCGCGCGCCGCATCGGGCCAAACTCCCAGTTCGGCCGCCCCGCCACATAAAGCACCCGATGCGGCCCAGCCGCGCGATTCACGCACAACAGCCTTTTGTTGTTTTCCAACGTCAACTCGGCTTCGGGCGAAATATCCGGGCTATCCACGCACACCTTGTAAAAAGTGGGACCGCTGCGAGGAGGCGTGAATTGCAGTTGAACAACCCCGCGCGGCTGTTCGGGCTGAAGCAGCACGGCTCCCTCCCCAAGCCCCGCTGAAATTCCAGATGCAGGCAGCGGATCCAGCAATTCAACGCGCACCCTCGCATTGAGCGAACGGGCACCCGCAAGCTTTACTTCCGCCGAAACCGTTACGGGCGCGTCCTCAAACGCCGACTGCGTGGCGCTCACCGCACCGAGCGCCAGATCCGGGTCGCCGCCTTCGCGTCCAAACAACACTGGGTAAACCGGGGGCAATCCCGCCGCGCCCAGGTTCGCGGAATCAAACGCGACTCCATCCGTGAGCAGCATAATCCCCGCAACACCCTGCCCCAGACGCTCAGAGACCTCTGAAACAGCCGCCGAAAGCGCTGTCGGACTTCCCTGAAAACTTAGATCCGCAACCTTGCCCAACTCACGAAGCGACGAGGAAAACGCAAACGAACGCACCCGGAAGTCACGCTCCAATTCCGAACGCCACGATAGCGCGCCCTTGCTCCATTCCTCCGTCAAACGCGCCCCGCGCGTCATTCCTGATTTTGCATCGGGAAGCTGCATACTTCGGGAATCATCAAGCAGGATCGCAACCGTGTTCGCCCGTTCCTTGGGCACGCGAGTGACCCACTGCGGCTCAAGCCAGCACGCCAGCATTGCGTAAAATGCCCCGAGTTTCAAAATCACCGCCCCCAGCCGATTGAATCCCCGCATCGGCATCCGACGGTTCGCCCAAAGCGTGAGGAGAGTCACCAAAACAGCGGCACCCGCTACCGCCGTAATATCGGAGGGACGCCCGAAGCTCACCGTCGCAATCGAATCGATCGGCAACATCATTTGCCTCCCCCGAGCGCCTCGTAGTACCTCCGCACCGAGGCTTCGTATTTCCGCGGAACCGGATCCCGGTCAATCGGGGCATCGTTCTCGCGTCCCTCACGACGTGCGAGCTCCGAGGAAATCGCATCGCGCAATTCGGTCAACGGAGCCAGCAGAGTCTGCTGGATTTGCTCGGGGCTGGGTTTGGAGGCGTTCCGCTTCATATCGCCCCGCAGCTGCTCCGCCGCCTGTTGCACCCGGGCCACTCCGGCACGCAATTGGGGTCGCTCCAGAAGCGCCTCCACGCGGTCGAGCCGATTCAACCAGTCACCCAAGTCCTGCACCGGCACGCCGCCCCCTCCACCCGCATAACCGCCACCCGCCTGATTCGCATTGCCTCCACCGTGCTCCATCAGGGCACCCTGCGTGACACGTTTGTTTCCCCCACCCGCAGGCCCATCCGCACCGGGTCCATTCGCTCCAGGCTTAGCTCCGCCTTCCCCCTCTTTACCCGATTTAACCGTGTTACCCGAATCACCCTTGCCTCCACCGGTAGCGGGATCCGACTTTGCCTGCTGCGTCGGAGTTACAGCCTCAGGCCCGCGCGCGCTGCCGTTCCCGGCCTGCGTTCCCTCCCGAGCCGGCTTGCCCGATTCGCCTTTCTTCGCACCGGCACGACCGTCTGCGGACGCCTCCGGTGAGTCAGGGCTCAAAGGCTTCCCAGCACCCGCAGTTTTGTTTCCAGCGCCCTCTGCCGATCCCTTCCCTTCGGTGTCTTCTCCGGCAATGTTGCCTTTACCCGGCCCCGCGTCTCCTCCACTCGGATCCTCCGAACGTGCCGCCCTCGCTTTTTGGGATCCCGCAGAGCCGTTCGCATCCGTTTTCTCGCCAGCATCGGCCGCCTTGGCTGCCTTCGGATTGTTCCCTCCGTCGGGCTGATTTGATTCGGACCCCGATTTCCCGTCATTGCTGCCGTGAGCGGGCACGCGATCTTCAGCAGTACCCTGATCGGGATCCGCCGCCTTCTGCCGTCCGCTCATCGCAAGCCCGGCCTTTTCGGAAAGCTCCCGAGCGATCTTGTCCACCGCTGCGCGGGCCTGTCGTAAAGCCTGGGCGTCGTCTCCGAGAACCTCGTCGGCCGCCTTCTCCACAGACTGAGCGAGGTCCTGAACATCCTGGGCTGCTGACTTCTCGGCGCGCCGCGCGACATCCTGCCGGCGTGATGCCAGCGCTTCCTCGACCACTTTGAGTTTCAGCTCCGTCTGATTCTGCACGCTAGATCGGTGCACATCCTGTAGGGCCTTTGAAAAAAGCGGCTCTGAAACTTCGGTCGCCTCGGCCGCACGCTGCATCTCCTCCTGTAGCCCCTTGAGACGCTTGCGCTGAGACTCAAGCTCCTTCGGCAACCCACCCTCGGACAGCCTTGAGGGACCCTTGCGTTGATTATCCAGCGCCTCGGCAATCGACTGTTCCTGCGAGACCAGTTCCTGCGCACGCTGCTGCAATTCACGCGCCGCCTCGCGAGTCCGTCCCGAGAGCTGTTGCCTCAGGGCTTCACCGCCCGCCCGCAACTTTTCCGAAGATCTCGCCGCAGAAGCCCGGGCCTCGTCCAAAGCACCTTTCTCGAGTGCAGAAGCCGCACGCTGCGCCGCCTCACGTGCAGCATCCAACTCCTCACTCTGGCGTGCCAGCGACTCGCTCTTTTCCGCAGCCTTTTGCTGCGTGTTTTCCAGCTCACGGGCCAGTGCTTTTTGTTCATCCGAAAGCTTCTTTAACTCCCGCTTCGCTGCTTCGCGTTCCTTCTCATCAACACTATCCCGCACCCGCGACTCCAACTCACGCATCCGCTCAATCACCTCCTCCTGGCGGCGCGCAAGCGCCCGTAATTGTGCAAGCATTTCCTCGGTCTGCGAGCGCTCTTCCCGCTCTTTCTCGCCCATCGCCTCGCTCTTGCTCTGGTAGCGGTCCTCTTGTTTTGCAAAATCCAGATTGCTCATCTGGCGCGTCTTTTCCTCCATCTCACCCGCGTTGGGGTTGCGAGATTTCTTCATCATGTATGAGGAGGGCACGACATGCGTGAGCGCATCGTACGCACTGCGCTCCGCCGCAACTGCGGCCGCGATGTGAGCAGCATCAGACTCGGAGGCGGCCAGTTCGTTTATAGCCTTTTCCAATTCCGAAATGGCTTCCTGATAAAACCCCCGCCGAGTTTCGTCGCCTTCGTCCCCGGCCTTTTCCTGCGCCAACTCCAATACCTTCGCCTCGGAGGCGCGCACGACACCCAGATTCTTCAACGCCTCCGCATCGGGCTTGGAAGCCGATCCCAACTTGCGTTTGACGTTCCATGTGGCCGCCATGACCTGCTTCTGCAGCTCCAACAACTGTGGACCGCCCGAGCCCTTGCTCTCCTCCTCCGATTCATCCTGCCGATACTCCTCCTCAAACGCCCGGATGCGTCCAAGCATCAGATCCCCGTCAGTGCGCCGGGGCTTGCCCGCCCCATCCAAATCTTCGGCCCAAAAAAACCAGCTGACGGAATCGCCCACCTGCACGCCCCTTTCCTCTAGGAATTCCAGTCGATGCATCCGGATCTTCTGTCCGCCCTTGGCGCCAGTCCCTAGCACATACTCCTCCATCGCGCCTGAGCCGATCTGAATCCCCATGCCCCAGCGCAGCAGACTTGAATCATCCGACGCTTCCGCCTCGAAATCCACCTCCTCAACCATCGTGAAGCGCGCATCACCGCGCGGCATCACCGGGCGTATCTTCGCCGGTGCATTAGGCACGACCTGTATCTGAAATCCAAGTTGCTCGCGGGCAGCCCTCCCCTGCGCGTCCAAAACTTCAAGCACCGCATCCACGGGCGCAACCATCTTTTCCAGCCTCCACAACGCGGTCGCACCGTTTTCCGAAATGGACAATTCCTCAACGCGCCCGCCCTTGTGTGCCAGCCGAACCGTCTTGAGAGACTTGTTAAACTGCAGTTCCCATTCCACGGAACTCCCCTCGGGAACGGTCAACTTTCGTGAATTTTCATACCGGCGCTCACCCGGCTCCACGCCAGCAGGGAAACGCACCAACGCATCGGAGCGCTCAAGCTTTGGAAACTCAAACACCTTCACCACGAAATGCTCCCACTCTCCAAAAGGCGTCTCGATCCAGTACTCCAAATCCGACTCCACGGATTCCAAGGACGCGCCGTACAATGGTTCACCCAGCGCCTGCGCCATCAATATTTTTCCGGACATTTCGGATCCCGCGGCGATTCCGCGAAATCCCATTTGAACATCCGCAGACAATTCCTTGAGGCGCGCGCTCACGGTGAGGCGCGTGCCTTTTTCAATCTCCGTATTTCCCGGCAAAACCACCGGCTTCAGCGCCGCAACAGTTGCCGCAGCCTCCCCGGGAACGCTGGATGGCGCCGGCTTCTTGCGATCGAACACGAACAGGATGCAGACCAAAAACGTCGCCAACTGAGCGCAATGCAGGCCCAGCGTC
>CAMDSZ010000063.1 GCA_945906945.1 Akkermansia muciniphila | reverse complement strand
TGCCAGACAGCGTGCCCAGCTGGAGTTCAATACGGGCAGTTGCTGGAGACCGCTAGGGCCGAGGTTGAACACTGGGGACTCAAGGCCTCGCCGATGCGCGCCTTCTGGCGAACTTTGACGCTCCGTGTCTTGTTTATGAACCCAGCGCTGCTGCGCATCGCAGGGCGTCTGTTGCGGATTTACCAGCAAAGCGGGGCGGAGTCGCTGTTCCGGAAGCTTGGACTAACGCGGCTACTGCCTGTGGATCTTTGCCGGCTCGAGCCACAAACACCGCAAATCGCGCAGTGCTTTTCAAACGAACTGATTTCCGAAAACGAACACCCTTCGACCGGCTTCACCAGCAAAGCGGCGCCGAGTAAACGCGTCGCGCTTCTCACCGGGTGCGTGCAGGATCTGGTGTTTTCCGACATCAACCGCGACACAGCAGACGTGCTGCTCGCAAACGGTTACTCCGTTTTCACTCCACCCGAACAGCCGTGCTGCGGTTCGCTTCATGCGCACAACGGGGAGCACCACCTCGCCGCACAACTCGCCCGCCGGATGATCGACTTGATTTCACCGGGAGATGTCGACGCAATTATTACCAATGCCGGCGGATGCGGTTCCCATCTACGCCAGTACGCGGCGCTGCTCGCCGACGACCCTGAGTACGTGGAGAGGGCGCGCCTTTGGGACAGCAAAGTCCGCGACATCCACGAGTGGCTTTTGGAGGCTGGATTTCGGAAACCCAGCACGGGGCCAAGTGAAGAGCAAACAGCGGTTACATACCACGATTCCTGCCACCTCGCGCACGGGCAGAGAGTCGTGCGCCAACCGCGCGACTTACTGGCGGGCATCCCAAACTTGAAACTTATCGAGCTTCCAGAGGCCTCATGGTGCTGCGGCAGCGCCGGTGTCTACAACATCACCCAGCCAGAACAATCGGCATCCCTGCTTGCGAGAAAAATCTCGAACATCGAAAGGACAGTCAAAAAGAGCGGTGTGACCCTGCTTGCACAAGCCAACCCGGGATGTCACCTGCAAATACAGCGCGGCCTGCGTGAGGCAAACATACCGGTAGTGGTGACCCAACCCGTCTCATTACTGGCGCGCGCTTACCGGCGTGAATCCGGTGCGAATTTAAAAGAAAAGAACTCCTGCTAAAAACACATGAAAATCGCGAATGTCGGAATCATTGGAGGCGGCCTCATGGGCCGCGAAATCGCCAGCGCCTTCCTGCGTTGGTGCGCGCTTAGCGAGGCGACCGTTACCCCACAACTCTTGGCGGTGGCGGACCTGAACCCGTCGGCTCTTAATTGGTTTGGTCGAATCGCTTCCTGCACGCAGCGCACAACCGAGTACCGGGAGCTGCTCAAAAACCCCGAGGTGGAAGTCGTGTACGTGGCGGTGCCCCACGACCAGCATGAATCAATCTACACTGACGTACTTGCGGCAGGGAAAGATTTGCTGGCTGAGAAACCGTTTGGAATCGACCTGGCGTCCGCGCGCCGGATTCGGGACGCAGCGAAATCAAGCGGGCGCTTCGTGCGGTGCAGTTCGGAGATGCCGTTTTTCCCCGGCGCTCAGCGTGCGTTTGAAGCCGCGCGGGATGGTTCCATCGGACGGGTGCTGGAGGTGGTGTCTGGCTTTCACCATTCAAGCGATCTTGACCCGACGAAACCCGCGAACTGGAAGAGGGTGAGCGCCAAGTGTGGAGAGGGCGGCGTTTTGAATGATCTCGGAATGCACGCCTGCCACATCCCGCTGCGTCTGGGTTGGCGCCCAAGTCGGCTCTTTGCGCAGCTCCAGAAGGGATACGCGTCGCGCCCGGATGGAAAAGGCGGGGCCGCCGTGTGCGACACGTGGGACAACGCGATTGTTCACAGTTGGGTCAGCGTCAACGGACAGGAGGCTCCGCTGCGCTTTGAGATGAAACGAATGTCACCCGGCGCCACCAACAGTTGGTTCATCGAAATCCTGGGGACTGAAGGCGGCGTGCGGTTCAGTACGGCAAACCCGAAGACACTCGAGGTTTTCGAGCGGGCCAAGGAGCAATGGTGGAAGCGCACCGACCTCGGATTCACAACCCAGTTTAAGACCGTCACAGGCGGCATATTTGAGGTGGGCTTTCCGGATGTGATTCAACAGATGTGGGCTGCATTTCTTGAGGAGCGCGCCGGAAATTTGAACGGCCGCTTTGGGTGCGCAACCCCTGATGAAGCGGTCGCCTCGCATGAAATTTTCGCAGCGGCGCTCGTCTCACAACGCGACAGTGCCGTCATCACCCTTTAATGGGGCCTTTTTTACGGGCTACGCGGCCTCGCGTGCGACGGTGTTGTAGCGGGCGCGAAAGAGAGTTTCGAGAAGATCCGCTCCGCCATTGAGGCCACGGTTGCCGCCAAACAGGCCTCGGGTGCGGTGACACTCGTGGTGGATCACTTTGTGATGGAAAACGGCGTCGTGCACCATGAAGCCGCTTAGGTGAACGGCTGCCGCCAAGGTAAGCCGATGGTCAACCCCTCCGCTTTCTGGATCGCATACACACCAAGTCCATAGACGGCGCCGCCCGCACCGCTCGGGCCAGGATGTGTAAATCATGTTACATCCATACAGCAACAGAGTTAAGCATGTTGCCAACGGACGAATTTTGTTGCGCACAGTTCGCCTCGGTGTGCCAGTGGGAAATCATTGATTCGGCACCGTTCGAATCGAGACGCACAACAAAAAAACGCACATCGTGAACAAGCTTTCCAACTGGGCCTCGAAAAAAATTTTCACACACGTTCATTCGAACCACCTAGTGTACAACACATGCTGGGAAGACCCCCGCATCGACCGGACCGTGATGGCTTTGGACTCCACGAAAGACATCGTCATGATCACCTCTGCGGGCTGCAATGCGCTCGACTACGCGCTCGACGCGCCGCGGAGTATTCATGCGGTGGACGTCAACTTCCGACAAAACGCGCTTTTGGAGCTGAAAATTGCCGCCATCCGTCACCTGGATTACGAGGATTTCTTCAGCTTGTTTGGAGAGGGCGGACATCCCAGTTTCCACAATTGGTACCGGAGCATGCTACGGGCGGAACTCTCTTCAGATTCTCGTGATTACTGGGACTCCCACGGTTTCTTTTTCAGCCGCAATACCCCGGCGGACTCCTTTTACCATCGAGGAACAACCGGTGTCTTCGGCAGGCTTCTGGCACTATACTGCCGTTTGAACGGTATTCTGGAAACCGCGTTGAGGATGTTCGAACTCGAAGACCTCAAAGCACAGAGAGACCTCTACTTCGGCGTGATTCGAGATCGTTTCTGGCGCAACGGCGTAAAGCGCGCCCTTGGGACTAGTCTGGCAATGAGCCTGATCGGCGTCCCGCTCGCTCAAAGAAAACACCTTGAAGAGACATGTTCCCAAGGAATAGCGGATTTCATGGAGGAATGTATGGAGTCCGTCTTCACGCGGATTCCAATGACGGACAACTACTTTTGGAGACTCTACCTTGCCGGACGCTACTCAAGGGAGTGCTGTCCCGAGTACCTCAAACCATCGAATTTCGAGCGGCTAAAGAACGGATTGGTGGATTGCATCCAAACCCATACATGCGACCTGACCTCTTTCCTGCAGGCTTATGGCGGCACGTTCTCGCACTTCGTCCTACTCGATCATATGGATTGGCTTAGCACTCAGGAGAATCACCTCTTACAAAAGGAGTGGCAATCTTCATTAGAACGTGCACGAACGGGGGCCATGTTCTTGTGGCGCTCCGGCGGGCGCAAGGTGGACTTCGTCGATCCGCTATGCGTCAATTTTCAGGGGCGCGAGCAGAGGGTTGGTGACCTGTTGACCTACGACTTTGCAACCGCGGATCGCCTACATCCGCTCGACCGCGTGCACACCTACGGAAGCTTTTATATCGCCAAACTCGCTTCGTGATGATCGTTGCTCCGGATGCTCCGCCACCGGCCTCAAAGTCCAGCGCGTGCCAGCCTGAGTTGCTGTTTGGGCGTGACGCCGTCAATTCGGTCGCAATGGCGAACCAGCCAAACGCTGCGTACTGGCGTTTTTTTCTAGAGAAAGGCGCTGACGCCGTCGCACCAAACCTGACCGCCAAACCTGGGATTCTAGGGTACGGATCAGCCTTTGTTCCGGTCACTATTGACCGGGATGAACGGGATACCTCCTATCCCTGTTCCCTCTACACTCAGTACGTTCGTTATCCTCTTGGAGAGATGCGGGTGCTGCAGAGTGCCTTTGCTAGGCAAGCCGCTCGTGTCGGGCTTTGGACGCTCGGCACGGTGCTTGGCTGCGCACGGGTCGACCGGGTGGTCCAATGGAACTCCTGGCTGATGTCAACGAACCTACTGCCGAGTCTTTCGTTGCAGGAAATCAAGAACACGACGGATTTGCTTTCATGCCGGTTTCCCGACCACGCAATCCTCGTAAAAAATATTCATAACAGGGAGGATACATCCCTGCCGCGGAAACTCATCGAGGCTGGATATCACCTCATCCCAAGCCGCAAAATTTATTTTTTTGACGGCGAAACCGCTGGGTTTCTGAGCAGAAGGAACGTGAAGCAGGACTTCACCGCGCTTGGAAAACTTAAGGAGTACACACCCGTCGAGCACCAGGAGTTTCTACCTGAGGACGCCCCCCGAATCCTTCGTTTATACGAGCAGCTTTATTTGGAAAAGTACTCGCGCCTTAATCCAAGATACTCGCTCGCGTTCGTCGAGAGCGCTCTCAAACACAGATTTCTAGAGTTTCGCGGGCTCCGCCACACAAGCGGGAGGGTCGATGCTGTTTTCGCCTGCTTTCGTCGTGAGAAGGTTACTTCAACACCTTTTGTCGGATACGACACATCAAGCCAGCTCGGTCATGATTTTTATCGGTTGCTGGTTGCAATGTTATTAAAACGGGTCGCAGAGGAGGGAACCCTCCTTAACTACAGCTCCGGCGCAGGTGACTTTAAAAGGCGCAGAGGTGGCGAGGGCTGCCTTGAATTTAATGCCCTTTATACGGGACACCTACCATTTGCCCGGCGCCTCACATTTTCATTACTAGGGCGTTGCCTGAGCGCCAGCGTCCCCCAGCTCCTTTCACGCATTGCGGCCTAAAAACGCTACTTCAACGTGCACAGCCGAGCGGCGAATTCAATTATCGCAGCGTCGAGTTCGGCGAAGGATCGCCGGCGCGATTCCATCGGCGGGGAATCGTCGCTTGACGGACGCGGCGCTCAACCCACCATCCACCATTA
The DNA here is from genome assembly GCA_945906945.1 of Akkermansia muciniphila. GTDB lineage: Bacteria > Verrucomicrobiota > Verrucomicrobiia > Chthoniobacterales > Chthoniobacteraceae > Chth-196. The sequence continues at coordinate 9,679 of CAMDSZ010000063.1, read as the reverse complement.
AAACCAAACACAAGCTGAAGTACCCGGCTAATGAAGGAATCACTCCGGGCGGAGTTTGGCCACTGAACTCTGAGATTTTCAGGTGATAGATGGGAAAGCGCGATCGGTTCAACAATCGGTATAAGCTGTCTAAGAACACGGGCTTTTGTCCCCGCGAACGATGCAGCGTAGACAAACGCCGATCCTGACGCTGCCTCAAGAATGGAGGCAGTGATGTCGATCGCGCGGCAACTCTGCCTTGGCAATTGAACCTCATTTACCTTCCGCGAAATGAACCTCAAGAAGCAGGAGTATTGGTGGACCTAATTGGTGGATCTATCCGGCACTCTGCAAAGCGCACCCCGCGCTTGTTACAAAGAGGTTAAGCAACTGGCATGAACCTTGATCCACACGAGCGGACGATGTAACCTTCGACTAGATCGCTACACAACTTTGTCGCAAGCCGAAGTGATTACTACCTTCGGCGTTTATGCTCCACCTTAATACAAGTCCGTATCCGCGCCTGCATGTTTAGCGCAGCCTTCCGGCGCGCGCGATGCACCTAGACGACGCTCTGCCCCCATGAATCCTTTAAATCAGACCGAAGCGTTGTCGGGTCATTCAATACTTGAACCAGCGTCTCGCCCGGACCATGGCGTTTACGATGCTACGTTGGAGGATTGGGATCATGCTAGAGCGGAGGCGCTCGGCTACACAGCGGAGCATCCCGGTGTCTCACGGAACTGGATTAGAGGCTATGCCGCTAAGGGCAAAGCGAAGGCACGCGTGGTCTGCGAGGCCTTTGTGCAAGGAGCATGCGGACAAGGGGTCTGCCAACCGCCTCCTCATAGACTGCGCGATGGGGCCGCGTGTTTCTTTGGTGTGACGGAGCCAACCCGCCACTTGTGGCAGCAAGCGCGAAGGGAAAACCGAGACTGGTACTACTTGGACAACGCGTACTTTGATAAGGTGCGCGGTCGTTTATTTCGTGCGGTACGTTGCGGGGTTCAGGCCACCGGCTTGGAGCGCCCGGACTGGCGGCGGTTTGCGCAACTGGGTCTTGAGATTCAACCTTGGAAGCGAACGGGACGTCACATTGTGGTTGTGCTTCAATCCAACACTTACATGACCGTGGTCGCAGGCAAATTATCAGGGTGGTGGCAGGAGGCCTTCGCGCAGCTTCGCCGTCACACGGACCGCCCGATTCTGGTCCGCGGTTGGCGCAGTAACAAAATGGAGCTTGCGAAAACTTTGCGTGAAGCGCTGTTGGATTGCTGGGCTCTGGTGACCTGGTCCAGCGCGGCTGCGAACGAGGCGCTGTTGGCAGGCGTGCCGGTTTTCGTTGCGGGAGAGTGTGCCGCTTCGCAGATGGGACTTTCGGATTTTTCAAGAATTGAATCGCCTGTGTATCCGCAGCGAAGGGCTAGATGGGCCGCGGCCTTGTCCGGCCAGCAATGGAGTTTGGATGAGTTCCGAAAAGGTGTTGCATGGAGAACTCTGCAAGCGGCTGTGTGAATTATGGGCTGGGGAGACGAGATCATTGTGACTGGCCTCGCGAGGCGTCTTCAGCGCAAAATCGCACTTCCGGTTCGTGTACTGGATCGTCACGGCCGTCCACGTTGGAGCACCGTGTGGGATCATAATCCGCGCTTTGCTCCACCACATTATCGCGGCCGGGTGCAGACCCTTGTCAATGGCCCCGGCGAGCGCGGGTATATCGCTGGGAAGAATCGGCAGGGCTGGGTTTGGCGCGATTGGATTTGCCCGCTCGGGGAGATTCATCTCACGGATGAGGAGATCAAAGTCAGCGTCCGTTATGCAGATCGGATCCTGCTTGAGCCGACCATCAAATCCGAAGCGAGTCCAAACAAGGATTGGGGCTGGGCCCGGTGGTGCCAGTTGGGGGAGAAATTGATCTCACTCGGCTATTCGATCTCGCAGTTTGCCTCGCGCCACAGGCCTGCATTACCTGGAGCGGAAGTAATCGAAGCAAAGACGTTTCGCCAAGCTTGCGCTGTCGTCTCGAAAGCACGCTTGGCGATCCTGCCTGAGGGTGGCCTGCATCACGCTGCTGCTGCTTTCGGGACTGCAACCATCGTTCTTTTCGGCGGATATATTTCCCCTGCTCAAACCGGCTACGCTCACCACGTGAACCTTTTCACAGGGGGTTCCCCGTGCGGACGTCGTGGGCGCTGTTCGCACTGTGGGGACGCCATGGACAAAATTTCAGTTGGGCAAGTTTTAAAGGAGGCTGACTCGCTGCTAAAGGTGATCCACTTAGATTAAAATGCCGCAAAGACAGACGATGAAAAACCATTCGCGTAGATTTTATGAAATTTGAAATTTTTGTCGGGTTTGATGCACGTGAAACCGCCGCGTACGAGGTCTGCGTAAAATCAATTCGCAACCATTCCTCTACCCCTCCGAGGGTCACTCCGCTCGTGGAGGCTCATTTGCGGGGGCTTGGGCTTTATACAAGACTTCACGACCGACGCGAAGGTCGTCTATGGGATGTGATTTCAGATGCACCAATGTCGACGGAGTTTGCGATCACCCGGTTTTTGACTCCTATCTTGAGCGCCGAGCCTTGGGCGGTGTTTTGCGACTGTGATTTTCTCTGGCGCGCAGATATTCGCGAGTTGCTGGCGCTGGCTGACCCGCGATATGCGTTGCAGGTAGTGCAGCATGAGTACGCGCCGCCAGAAGGGATAAAAATGGACGGGCAACTCCAGCTGAACTACCGGCGCAAGAACTGGTCGAGCTTAGTGCTCTGGAACTGCACCCACCCGGCACATGAACAACTTAAGGGCTGGATCAACACGAGGCCTGGACGGAATCTGCACGCTTTTGAATGGCTGGAGGACCATCTAATCGGCAGCCTTCCGACAGCATGGAACTGGCTGGAGGGCCATTCGGATGCATCGATCAATCCGAAGGCCGTCCACTTCACACGGGGCACGCCAGAGATGGAAGGCTACCGCGATGTACCGTATGCACAAGAATGGCTACGTGTACTCGCAGGGGAATGAATGTAGGGGGGCGCCCAGCCTTTCTCTGGAAGATCAGCCCGCGTACACCCTGTCGGCCTAGAGAAAGTTTTCGCTGCCAAAGTGCATCCAGACCGAGCTGCTGCCGCTGAAGCACCCGTCCGGCTGAAATGCAGCGGTTTTCAACGACAATCTTATGGAGATGTTCTTTGCCATCCTGTCGGCGTTTTCTGCAACGCGGGAGCATGTACCCAACAAACCTCCATCCAAAAAACTCGCGAGTGTGCTTGGGCAGCACTGAAAAGCGAGTTTGTGAATATGCGTCTCTAAATAAGCCACTTAATATCGCAAAGAGCTCGAAAATACTTTTCCTCACTCGAGTCGGCGGAGTCAAGCTAGCTGGCGCTCCGCATTTGCTGCGCAACCGGAGCCAAGATCTGGGGTTAATTCACCGTGCGTAAAGCTGCGCACCAAGAGATAAAAAAACCTCAGAACATGAAACACACCATTCTCACCGTGAGCCTCATCACAATGCTCGGCGGTTTTGCAAATGCGGACGAGAAAGCGCTGCTTGGCATCCCTGGAAAAGTTATTTTCGAGAGCAAGCTCGAAGCCGAACTGCCGAAGCCATGGCAAGCTGCCAAAGGAAAATGGGAGGTAGTCGGCGGCGTACTGCGAGGCAGTGAAAAGCCTGAGGACAAGCACGGCGCGGTGACTCGGATGCCCGGAAAACTCGGTGACTTTATCGCTGAATACGAGTTCAAGTTCGAAGGCGGCAAGACCACAAGCTTCTCCATCAACGGGCCGAAGGATCACCAGGCGCGGATCATGATTTCACCAACGTTTGTCACGATCCAAAAGGATGACAGCGATCATGAAGGACCGGACAAACCGGTCGTTTTCGCGCGGTTTGCTACCGAGCTAAAACCATCAGAATGGCACAAGGTGAGAATGGAGATGGTCGGCGATGTAATGGTGGGAAAAGTGGACGATCTTGTGGCTTGGGGGTCACATGATCATTTCAAGAATGACCATATGTCGCCCGGCTTCACCGTGGCGGGACAATCCGTGGATTTTCGCAACTTAAAAATCACCGAGGCCACGCTCAATCCAGATTGGGACAAGGTGAAGGGAAGCCTTCCGAAACCGGGTGAAAAAGTGGCACCTGCCGCGGCACCGGCTGCCAAAAAGACGGCGGCGCAGTAACAGCCTGAGAGTGATTCGATGAACGGGGGGAGCGTCTCAAAAGGGCGCTCCCCCGTTTGTTTCTCAAGCAGGATTGCGCTTGAGCGTTGAGCGCCTTCCCCCGCTCCGTTCCTCAGAAGCCTCCTCAGTCGGTCAGTATCATCCTTAGAAGGCAGCGAATTTTCACCCCCAGCGGTTCGCCGCGAGACCCCAAGCGAGCACGAGAGTCAGGAGGGCTGCTGAGCCGGCGACAAACTGTCCTTTACGCCCCGTTCTCTCTCCCAGCCGCAGCGCCACGGCAAGCGCACCCAAGGGCAATCCCACCGCGAACCCCCAGAGGTGAGCCATCACATCAACTCGCCCCCCCGGGCCGCCCGCCCCGAGGTACGCAAGCAAGGCCAAGCCGGCGCCCAGCGGCAGAATCCAGCGCCATACCGATCGCCCCGATCTTTTCAGCAGCAACCCACCGCAGGAGTCCCCCACCAGAAGACCCAGCGCACCAAACACAGCAGTGGACGCGCCCAAACTCCTGTGGTCGACGGGAAAATAAATCCAAGCCGTAAGCCCATTGCCCAAAACCCCGCTCGTGAGGATCAGAAACCAGCTTGCGCCCTGCCCCATTGCTGGGATCATCAAGCCCGCAAACAGGAGGCCGGTGACCAGATTGGCCAGCACATGGGGCATATCCCCATGCAGGGTGAGGGCTGTGACCGTCCGCCACCATTCGCCCCCTAAAAAGACTCGCTCGGCGGAAAGCATTCCGCCCTCACGCCAGCGATCGCCAAATTCCGCCTGCACAACCGCAAATACCACGAACAGCCAAGCCACCAAGTGCAGCGACCAGTATCGACGAGGCACTTGCAAACGTGGCTCCCCCATTTCCTCGCGAGCGACCTCCTTGGCGACCTCCTCGAGCTGCGCCTCGTATGACCGCAACTCCTCGGAGGCGGAGTCAAAGTCCTCGGGGGAAACACGGATTAACCAGGCATCGCCGCAGCGCAGAATGCCATACGCTATCTCCTTGGATGCGAGTACTAGGCCTCTTTCTCGCGCGTCAGCCAACCGGCTGAAACGCACCAACTCGACCACCCCGTCTGCCCATTCTTCGGAGGAAAATTCCACCCCTCCACCCTACCATACCGTCTCCGAGCCACCCCAAGCATTTCATCAAAAGGCAGTGCGCTCAATCATTGACAGCTCCCATCCAGCCTTTAACATCCCCCTCCCTTTTTAAGGATCACTCCTACGGCACTCTGATATGAAACGCACCTACCAACCTTCCAAGCGCACGCGCAAACAACAGTTCGGTTTCCGCGCTCGGATGAAGACCAAGAACGGACGGGCCATCCTTTCCCGGCGCCGCCAGCAAGGCCGCAAACGCCTCCTGCCAAAGGGCGTAGAACTGCACTTCGAGCGCCAGACTGACTTGAACAACAACGCAGCCAAGGCAATGGTTCAGCGCAAGCAGCGCCGGGCAGCCGAACGCACGGTGACCAAGGCTGCACGGGCCGCAGCTCACAAAACGGCGTAAAAACGGCGCAGACTCAGCTTAACCAGCACATTTTCAGGCTGTTACTCAGCCGCTGAACCGATCGCATGGAACCAAATCCACGCAAGGTCCAGCGGCTGAAGCTTTCTAGGGACTTTCGCAGTGTGCGCGAAAAGGGCTCTGCAGTAACTGGCAAGTGGCTGGTTTTGGGGGTCTTCCACCAAGAAGCTCCCTCCTCGCCGAATTTGCCCACCCAGACCTCAAAAGGACCGAAGCTGGGTATTATCACTTCCCGGAGGGTGGGTGGAGCCGTGGTGCGCAACCGTGTCCGCCGCAAACTGCGACACATCCAACAATCCTACTACCCGAAGCTTTCCAAATCAGCCTGGTGCGTCACCGTGGCGCGGTACTCCGCTTCCAAGGCGACTTTTGATCAACTCCGCGCGGAATGGGCGAGACTGGCAGCCAAGGCGGGAATTCTTTCCGCATGAAGAAATTGATCACCAATTTGATCCGCGCCTACCAAGTGGCGTTGTCTCCCGCGCTGCGAATTGTAGGCGGCTCTGGAGGCGGATGCCGTTTTGAGCCAAGCTGCTCAGCGTATTGCCTTGAGGCTGTCGAGCGCCACGGATCACTCCAAGGCCTGCGTCTTGGCTTTTTAAGAATCTGCAGATGCAATCCCTGGGGCCCCTCCGGAGTCGATCCGGTGCCGGAAATCACTCATAAAAACTAAATTTTTCAAACTATGGACAGAAAAGGAAAACTCGGCGTCGCTTTATCGATCATTGCCCTTATCGCTTGGCAGATTTACTACAGTCAGGAGCTTAACCGGACTAAACTCGCGCAGCAGCAAATCGCCGAGGCGGCCGCAACCTCGACACCGAATCCGGCGCAATCCACGCCCGTATCGCCCGATGGAACGCCAGCCGGAGTAACGACGCCCGCCGCGCCTGCTGCATCATCAGCGGCTACTTCCGCTGCAACGCCGACACCCCCCGTGTCGGAGCCCAAGCAAACACTCAAACTCGAGTCAGAGGGTGCAGAATGGGTTTTCTCAACCCGCGGGGGTGGCATCGAGCGGGTGACACTCAAAGGGCACCGCACAGAATCAGACAAGCAGGTGAGCCTGAATGAGTTTGGAAACACTCCAATCGGGGCGCTGACCGAGGCTTATGAGAATCCTGTTCTGGAAACTTTCGCGATGGAGGCTGGCTCGGACAACAAAAGCGTCGTCTTCCGCCGCACCGATCCGCGCCAGATCTCAATTATCAAAAGCTTCACCCTCCAGTCGCCCGAGGAGGCGACCAAGCAGAGGTGGCCCGAAACTCACATCGCAAACCTGGAGGTTAGAATCACCAACCATTCCAGTTCCCCGGTCACAATTCCCGCCTATTCCGTCCGCGCCGGATCTGGAGCCCCGCTGCACCTCAAAGACCTACCGATTTACACCGGATTCAACCGGATGATCGGGACCAACAGCAAGTTTTTGGACACCACCTGGTTTGACGGCGGAGGCTTTCTTGGGTTTGGAAAAACGCCGCGCCCCGTCTACTCCGAGACTGGGGGCATTTCATGGATCGGCGTGACCAACCAGTACTACGCCACCATCCTAAGCTGCGTGGGATCTACTGGCAGCGAGGCGCTTGCGAGCCGCATTGTTGTTGCTCCCGCAGACTGGTCGGCCACGGGCCGTGCCGCCGACGGGCAGATTCCCTACGCTGTCGAAGGGGCGATGCGCCTCACCAGCCAGTCGCTGGAGCCCGGGAAGGAAATCATCCACAAGTTTGCCATCTACGCTGGTCCTCGCGAATTCAGCCGCCTGCAGGCACTCGGCGGCGGCCAGGAAGACATGCTCGATTTCGGGATGTTTTCAATTGTGAGCCGCATCCTGCTCGCGTCGATGAACGGGCTTAAGGGGATGTTGGGGTCATACGCCGCAGCAATTATTTTGCTGACGATCGTTATCAAGCTTCTGATGTGGCCACTTCAGACCAAATCGACCAACTCCATGAAGCGGATGCAGGAGTTACAGCCAAAGATGACGGCGCTCAAGGAGAAGTACGCGGACGACCCTGCCAAGATGAACCAGGAGCTGCTGGTGCTGTACAAAAAACACGGGGTCAACCCGATGTCGGGCTGCCTGCCCATGCTGATCCAAATCCCGATCTTTTTCGGGTTCTACAACATGCTTGGAAAGGCCGTCGAACTTCGCAACAGCCCGTTTTTGTGGGTGCACGATCTTTCCCAACCGGACACCGTGGCGCATCTGGCGAGCTACCCAGTCAACGTGCTGCCGCTGGTGATGGCGATAACGATGCTTTGGCAGATGCAACTCACGCCGAAAACGGGAGACCCCGTTCAGCAGCGCATGTTCATGTTCATGCCGCTCATTTTCATCGTTTTCTGTTATAACTTTGCATCCGCCCTCTCACTGTACTGGACAGTTCAAAACATCTTCACCATTGTGCAGTTGACGATCACCAACCGTAACAAGGCATCCAGCTTGCAAAAAGCAGCGGCCGTGGTGAAAAAGAACTAAGGCACCAGCACACCCCATCACCCATGAAACTGGATCCTCGCGAAACCTTGGAAAGCATGCTCAGTCTTATGGGCTTTTTCTGCAACGTGGAGGAGTCACAGCAGGGAAATTCAATCGTGCTTCAGGTCTACAGCGCGGAAAAAGATCGGCTGATTGGAAAAGATGGCAAAGTGCTTGAGGATATTCAGACCCTGCTGAACCGTATCCTGCAAGCGCGTGACAAGCACGCGCCTAAGGTGCAAGTCGATGTGGAGCACTACCGCGCCATGCAGGAAGATCAACTCGTATCCCGAGTCCGCGAGCTTGCGCAAACTGTGAGAATGTCGGGACGCCCAGTTCACCTCGAACCGATGAACGCTTACGAACGGCGCATCGTCCACAATGCGTTTGCTGACGATCCGGAAATCAAAACTTGGAGTCCCCCGGATGACTCACGCCTCAAGCGGATCACGCTTCGCTTGCGGTAGACGTAGGCGGGGGCTCAGGAGGCGCCGATTCTCGGCGAGCTTGAATTAGCGCCACGGCGCTGCCAGAGCTTCTAAAGGAACCGAACGAGCAACCGCTTAGTTCACTCTGTTCTGGATTTTTCCGCTCAGAAAAACCGATACGTTTTCCACAGCAGCTGCCATCAGACGCTGTCGCGCCTCCACACTCGCCCACGCGATATGCGGTGTAATCACCGTGCGCGGCGCCTGCAAAAGCGGGTGATCCGCCTTCGGCGGCTCCAAACTCAGGACGTCGGCGCCAAACCCGGCAAGCCGTCCCGCGACCAGAGCGCGCGCAACAGCTTCCTCACTAACGAGGGGACCGCGCCCCGTATTGATCAACAGCGCCGAAGGGCGCATCCAGCCAAGCTTTTCGTCGTTCATCAATTCCCGCGTTTCTGCAGTGAGAGGACAGTGCAAGGATACAACATCAGCTCGCTCGAGCAGCTCCCGAAGCGAACACCATTCAACGGCAAAATCAGAGGCCTTCTGCGTACGCGAATGCACAGAGACTCGCATTCCAAGCGCAGCGGCCACACGCCCGACCGCCTGCGCAATCGCACCGAACCCTACCAGACCAAAAACCTTCCCGCTTAGTTCATGAAACGGAGCGCGGGTGAAACAAAAGTCGGAGCACTTAGCCCATTCCCCCTCCCGAACCGCCCGCGAGTGGGATCCAATGTAACCAAGCAGCTCGTACATCAGCCCGATGACATGCTGGGCCACGGTCATCGTGGAATATCCGGGCACATTCGTGACGGGAATCCCCCGAACAGCGGCGGCGTCTAAATCCACGATATTCGTGCCAGTCGCAAGCACTCCGATGTACTCCAAGTTAGGCAGAGCACCGATGAGTTCAGCAGTGAGGGCAACCTTGTTGGTGAGAACAATGCTTGCTTCCGAGCATCGTTGCGCCACTTGTGCGGCCTCCGTCCGGTCATGCACGCGCAATTCTCCAAAACGACCCAGCGCCTCCCACGAGGGGTGTTCGCTTGAATCTACCCCGACTCCAAGC
>CAMDSZ010000062.1 GCA_945906945.1 Akkermansia muciniphila | reverse complement strand
CCAGACCCCGAGGCAGCCTGCCACTGGCGCATCCCTGCGGTACGCGCGCCCAGAGCTCTGAGAGAAGCGTGGGCGTCGGCATGGGAGAGAAACAACGCGCGCGCCGCTGAATCAGCCTTCAGGCAAGCATCCAGCTCGGCCATTTCCAACGTGGACATTTCGCCGTCAAAATACAGCCCCATTAAGACTTCCAGTCGGGTCGCGTTCATCGGTGGGTCAGGTTGTTTTAAATCTAAACAGGGTCGGGAATATAGGGGTCCTCAGTCTGCTGGGACCATTTTACGCATTTGCGAAGCTCAAGCCGCGCCCGGCATATGGCCACACTTACGGCGTTGGAAGTCCACCCGAGCAGCCGTGCGATCTCGGCGGGCTTGAGGGCGTCCTCGTAACGCAGATTCAGCATCCGCCGAACGTTGGGCGTGAGCTTTTGCATGCAGGCCCGCACCAACTCGATCGTGTGCTCGGACACCCCGGGCTCCTGCTGCGCAAATAACAGCTGCAGCGTTTCCTCGGCCAGCGCAGGCCGAGCCAACCGCCGCATCGACGAGAGCGCCTCGTACCTCGCGATCGTGTAAACCCAGGCGATAAAGTTTGTTTTCGGATCAAACTGGGCGGCTTTGCGGCTCACAATCAGGAAGGTGTCCTGCACGATGTCCTGAGCGAGCGAAAAATCGCGTACGATGCTTAGCACGTAACCGTACAAGCCCGCCTGATTTTCAAGGAAGAGCTTCTGTACATTTTCTACAGCGCCAGGAGGAGTATCGGACACAACGCTATTCCTACGCATCGGAAGCAAACTTTGTTAGCAGGCAATTTAATTCCACTAGGCAAAAATCCCGAGCACAGCGAGCAAAGCCGCGGTTTCCGGGCTATTAAGCGAAAACGAGTGTGAAAACAGGAAAAACAGCAAAAGCGCCTCGACAACACTCGTGCCCGGGGACAGAAGCCTAACCTTCCAATCTTTTCGAATGAAAGCCCTCCCCCATTACGCGATGCTCCTTCTACTGGCAGGAGCGAACCTGCAGGCCGGCCAACTCTTCACGCTGCACAAGGAGATGGGAGGGGCGGGCATTAGCATCCGGGTCGACGGCAAGCCTTTTGCGACCTACGTGGTGAACGAGGCGAACAAGCCCTATCTCTGGCCGGTTTACGGGCCCACGGGCAAGGCGATGACGCGCGAGTTTCCAATGAAGGAGGTCGAGTTCGAAGCAACCAACCAGCGAGATCATCCGCACCACCGGGGGATCACCTTCGGACACGAAAGTGCGGGCGCGGACAGCTGGCGTTTTCCCGAGAAAATTGAAGCAGTAAACCCCGAGGAACAGGTCAGGACCGGGGGCGATTCCTGGCACGAGAAGCTCACTTTCGATGAGGCGCGCAAGAATCCAAAAAACGAGCATACCGCGGACGTGCGGACCGGAATGTTGGCGCGGATTTTCCATCGGGAATTCACCGTCATGCGTGCGGATGAAACCGGCGCAGTGGTCGGTTCCCTATGCGAACATCTAGACCCTGCAGGGCGCAGATTTGTAACCGAGGAAAGACGGTTCACGTTTCATGCGGATGAAAAAACGCGCACGATCGATTTTGATCAGGATTTTGTCGCGACCGACGGCGACGTAAGGTTTGAGGACCGCAAGGACGCTGGCCTCTCGATTCGCGTGCCCGCGAGCATGGCGGTGGAAGCCAAACAAGGCGGCAAGATCATCAACAGCGCGGGTCAGGTCGACGCCGAGGCGTGGGGCAAACCGGCACCTTGGTGTGATTATCACGGCCCGGTTGATGGAGAGCGCGTTGGGATTGCGTTTTTAAACCACCCGTCCAGCTACCGGTTTCCCACGCGCTGGCATGTGAGAAATTACGGCCTTTTCACTGCAAATCCGTTCATGTCCCGGCAGGTTGACAAGACTCTCCCTGACGGCACCATCGTTCTCAAGGCAGGCGAACGATTGAAGCTGCGTCACCGGTTCATCCTGCATTCAGGAGACGCCGAAAGCGCGTCCATTGCCGCGCTCTACGCGAAATACGCGCAGGAAGAAAAGTAAACCGCGCAACACCCCACCCACTCGATGGCTAAAAACGTTCTTGGCACTGAGCTTGAGTGCTGCTGCATGAATCCGGTCACTGGATTTTTCCGCAATGGCAAATGCGATACCAACGGAGACGACCACGGCATGCACACGATTTGTGCGGTCATGACCGACGATTTTCTAACGTTCTCGCGCGCGGCGGGCAACGATCTTTCGACGCCCTACCCTCAGTATGATTTTCCGGGACTCAAAGCCGGAGATCAATGGTGCCTTTGCCTGAGCCGCTGGGTCGAGGCGCATGCTGCTGGAAAGGCTCCGAAGATTGTTTTGGAGGCGACTCACGCATCTGCGCTCGAGTTCATTGACTTGGAAGAGCTCAAGAAGTTCTCCCTGCGCTAGCGCGCGCCGAGATGCGGCGAAGCTCATTCGGAAAGCGAGCGCATCGTGGAAAAATATCCGCCGTAGAAGGAGGCGATTTTGTAGATCGCATACCCCATCACGGCAAAGGTGATAAGCTTTGGAAACGCTTCTGCGGCTGCCCGGATGCTCTGCTTCGCCTCGGCCTGAAACTGGTCGCTCATGCGCTGCAGATCCGTATCCAGAGTGCCCGCATCTTCCCCGGAGGAATAGACAAGCGAAAACATCCTCGGAAACGCGGGTTCAGAAAGAAAGACCGGCCCCAGCAAGTCGCCTTTTTCGACACAATCGAACAACGCGCCCGACGCCCCGTGCAGCACCCCACTGCCCGCTGCGTCCAACGCCGCCCGGAGCGTGTCCGCGACTGGCATTCCGGCCATGAGGCAACCGTGATACACGCGGCAGAACCTCGCCATCGCCGCATGCAACCGCGCCGCCCTCACCCAGGGCAGCAGGTGCAGCACCCGATCGATCGCGACGTTGGTGGAGGCCAGCGCAACCACGCGCTTCAGCGCAACAAACACGACGGCGCAGGCCGCGTACAAAAAGGGAAGTGGCCCCAAGAGCGTTGCCAAATTCGACACCACGGACGGATCACTCGAGGAGAACACGACGGGCACGCTTTGGCTAAACACTGCCAGATGCAAAAGCAGGGCAGGATAAATCAGGCCGCGCGAAGACTGCTTCTGCATTTCTGCAAGCAACCCGAAATACTCCCCTAGATGCTCCATCGCGACCCCAAGCGTTCCACTCTTTTCACCGGCTTCAATCAGGGTGCATTCAAGACTTGAAACCCTCGGGGCCATCGCCGCGAACACGACTGCGACAGACTCTCCTCGGCTAAACCCGCTCTGGATCGAATCAAGCACCCCGGCTTGAAAGGCTGACGGGCGGCCTCTCTGGAGCGTTTCAACGGCCTTTTGAATGCTGATCCCCGCGCGAAGAAATTTTGCCAGCTCCAGGTAAAGAAAGTGCTTTTGAGAGGCGTGCCCGTTCATGGGACCTTTCATAACACAGCAAGGGCCCGCAAGATAGGACAAGGATTTATAAGGATTCGCAAGCACCCTCGTTCATCCTCCTCCGCCTTTAACCCGCACCAAATTGCGACACACTCAGAGTCGCCAAACAGGGACTCATCGCTGTCCAAAATCCTCGAGGTATTGCTCCACCAGATGCTTCACGCTAGGCGGATGCGGCAACCCGAGAGCCACCGCACGCCGACCGTCGACCGCCACCGGCCAGTTGTCCACGATCGACTGAATCCGCTCCTCAAATGCGTCCTCAATCGGCCCCAGCACCACTCCCCTTTCCTTGGCGATTTCAGCGATCACCATTTGCGCAATCGCGGGGGTGACGCTGTGCGCAGGCAGCCCGACGGCGCGGTCATCCGAAAAGCGGTCGGCTGGGATTTCGTGGAGCGCTATCATCGACTCGACCACCGTGCGGTATCCGGTCATCGGATGGCGCTGTGAACGGCGGACCGGCAACAGACATGTCTCGCCATTCAACGGCTCGCGAAACATCCCGCTTGCCCAACTGGAGGCGGCGGCGTTTGGCTTTCCAGGCCTGACAATGACCGTTGGCAACCGTACGGAGCGGCCGTCAAAGAACCCCTTTCGAGAATAATCATTCACCATCAACTCGCACATCGCCTTGGTCATGCCATAGGTGGTCTGCGGAGTGAGCTTGGTGCGGTCGGTGTTCGGATTTTCCATCGCCTCGCCGCCGAAGCAGGCAATGCTGCTCGCAAAAACGACCCGGGAAGTACCTTTGAGCGCCCGCGCAGCCTCAAACACGTTTCGACCTCCATCTAAATTCACCCGCATCGCATCATCAAAGCGCAGCTCGCATTCCCCGCTCACCATCGAGGCCAGGTGAAAGACAGAGGTCCCGGGAACCACCCCAACCGCAGCGTGCACCACATCTCGGTCTGAAATATCGCCGGCAACCATCCGCACCCGCGGATCTTCAACCGGCTTGGGAAAACACGCATCCAACAAAACAATCTCATCGATGGGCTCCTTGCCGCCGGAAGCACCGGTAAGTTCGCCGACTGTTAGAAGCTTTCGACATAGCTGAGATCCGAGGAACCCGCCGCCGCCAGTGATGATCACATTCATGTTCGCTCCGAGGGATGATTTGTTTAAGATCCCGCCGAACCCGACGGAAGCACTAAAAATGAACACACCCCTCGCGACGCACAAGATTGGATTTATCGGACTAGGAAACATGGGAGCCCCGATGGCGCGGCACCTTCACAACGCGGGAGCGACCGTGTGGGTTTGGAACCGCAGTCCTCAGCCTGCGATGGACGCGGAAAAGTCTGGCTTACGACGCGCACACGATTTGACGCAACTCGCTCACGAAGTTCAAGACGGCATTATCTGCCTCAACCTCACCACGACCGCCGTTGTGCGTGAAATTGTATTCGGAACCGGAGCGCTTGCATCGAGCATCCATCCCGATGCGCTGATCATCGACTTCGGAACAACAGGCGTCCCTGAAACAAAGGAGTTCGCCGGAAAATTGCCATGGGTGGACGCCCCGGTTTCCGGAGGGCAACTCGGCGCGGAATCGGCGAACCTGAGTATCATGGCGGGTGGCTCCGATCAGGCATTTGAGCGGGCGCTGCCGATCCTGCGCACGGTCGGCGCAAGGGTCACGCACATGGGAGCATCGGGTGCAGGTCAGGTCACGAAACTCGCCAACCAGCTCATCGTGGCGCAAACCATCGACGCCGTCGCACAAGCCATCCGCTTGTCTGAACTTGCGGGCGTGGACCCTTCGCTCGTGCGGGAAGCGCTGCTCGGCGGATTCGCAGAGAGTCGAATCCTGAACTTACACGGACAGCGCATGGTTCACAGGGACTTTGAACCCGGAGGACGCGCCGAGCTGCAGCTCAAAGATGTGCGCCTCATTTGCGAACTCGCGGAATCAGTCGGACTAAAGTCTCCGACTCTCGAAAACTGCCGAAGCCAGTGGGAGCGCTTTGTGCACGAGAAGGGACACGGCGATCTGGACCATTCGGGCCTCTTCAAACTCTACGAATAATTCTGAAGGAAGCGCCGCGGCGCAATTAGGAATGCATCACCTGACCGCCATCGATATTGATGGTCTGGCCTGTGATGTTCCGAGCATGTTCCGAAGCGAGGTAGACCGCCATTGCACCGAATTCGGGCGGCGTCTGCCAACGGGCCAGGGGCGCGAGTTTCGAGATTTTCGCACCACCCCACTCGTCGTAGGACTGACGCTCCGTTTCGCCTAAGCGCTCCTGACCTGCCCGCCACACTGATTGGTTTAAGTCCGTTTTGACCATTCCGGGCGACAGCGCGTTGACCCGGACACCAAAAGGCGCAAGATCCTTCGCCGCACATTGCACAAAGTTTATCAAACCGGCCTTGGCAGCGCTGTATGGAGGGTCTGTGGGCGAACCAATCTGGCCGGCGACGGAGACCAAAAAAAGCATGGTGCCGCGCTTACGCTCCGCCATTCGCGGTGCAAACGCATGCGCGACATTGACGGCGCCAATCAGATTGATCTCCAGCACTCGCGCCCAATCGCCCGGAGCCAAATTCCAAAACGGGAAGCCGAATTTTCCGGAACCGACCCCGACGCAAAACACCACGTGATCGGCTTCATCGAGGGAGTCCGCGAACTTGCACACCTGTGCAAATTCGGTCACGTCGCCAAGAGCCAGGGATGCGCCAGGAAAAGGGTGCAGTGAATCCGCGGAGCAGTCAAACCCGTGAACAATGGCTCGCTCGCGCGTGAATTCGGAAACAATCGCAGCGCCTATCCCGCGCGAAGCTCCGAAAACAGCGACCGTTTTTCCTTCAAGATTCATCTCCATAAAAATTGATCGTTAGATTTTTGGGCGTGTTGAAAAAAAGTTCCTTAGCTTAATCGAGCGCGTTTTGTTTGGTGAGTAAGCCAGCTATCAATCGAACTGCACGCCACTCATGAGCAGCGCTGCTTCCTCATCCATGTCGGATATCTCCCGAACAAACTTCCGGATTAATTTTGCAGGGGAAGTCTTCGGGTAGCGCTGCACCAGCATTTTGTGCAGCTTGTCGGGCTCGGGAATATTTAGAAGAAGCGCCAGAAAAAAGCGTTGGTCTGGATCGACCACGACCCGGCGCAGCGCACTGAGCGCGTCGCGCCGGATGATCTCATCGAGCGAAGGGCCCACGAAATCGGCAAGCCTTCCGTGACGGGCGGCGAAAATTTCCCACGCCTCCTCCCAAAAGCCCATGTTGCGAAGATGCCCGACTCCGTTTTGGAGCACCAAAAAACCGCGCTGAAAATCGAGCTCCTCAAGCATTCCGACGAGGAGCTCGGGATAGCTCGGATCGTCCGTGCGCTCCAGCATGTCTAGGATCTGTTTTCGCCGGAGTGTGAGAGTGTCGGCATGGAACGGGTCAATCGCGAGATGCGGCGGCAGGTAGGTGAACTGAGGGCCGGTGCCCGGGTCGGAATGCGTGCGCACGACGACGGTCATCGAAGGCGTCTCCAGATGGAAAAGTGAATGAATAAAATCCCTGCCCGAAGTGATCTCAACGGTGGCGCCGCACTCCAGCAAATTTGTCTCTCTCAAAACGACGTTCCCAACCCGCAGATGTGCCGTGATGGACTCAGCGTCCTGAAACTCAAATTGCGAATGCAGGCTGGATCCCGCCAAAACGTGGAACGCTCCTGAGAACTTGTGCTGATGAATGTCGGTGGTTCCCTCCAACCAACAGAGAATTTGGATGTAGAAAGCTGGATGATCAAAAACAACCAGCTCGGGCTCGCCAAAACCGGAGTGGCTTTGGTGCGGTTGCTCGTCGTTGAGCAGAAAGTCGCGCAGCAGCTCAGGGACGTCGAGCGCCTCGGACGGGTTGAGCTCCAGCAGGGCACCGCCCGCGATGGAGGGGAAGGCAGGGAGGGAAAAATTCTTCTGCTTCCATCTGGCCAATACATCGCGGCCGAGTTGCTGAAAAAAGGGGTGCATCCAATGTTTGTGTTCAAACTTCAGACCCCGCACAAGCCGCAACCGCCTTTTCAAGTTCTAAGCCTCCAGAGGCACACAGGGTATTCACTGCGCGCAGCCCTCGAAAGAGCGCACAGAAAACCAGGTTTGAAGATGCCACAAGCATGGGAGCCCCTTCCCCGCGCCTCCAGGCCACCGCCGCCCTCAACGACCAACCCACAAAGACATCACGCAAAAATCCAAAGACGCCCTCAGAATGCGCAGACTCAGGATTGACGCAGCCGCAATAGGCACTAAACCAAGAGGGCAATTATGAAACGCCTCCTCCCATCTACCCTTCTAGTCCCACTGCTCGCAGTGTTCCTCGGAACCACTGCGCTTTGTGAACCCGCAGCCGACCCAGGTCCCGCCCCGACGGCAGAAGAACTGAAGTCGTACACCGCACTCGCTCAAAAGGGCGTTTTGGTGCAACCCCTCGCCGCCGGTATCAACTGGCGTTACGTAAATTTCAGAGGGGCGGAAAAAGTCGATGCCTCGGTTTTCGCGCTTCTCAAAGGAGCGGTGACCACAGTGGATTTGGATCTTACCGGGCAAAAACTCACCGACGCTGACGCAGCCGCACTCAGCAGTCTCACAAATCTGAAGAAACTTAGCCTCGCGCGCAGCACGATCACCGATGCCGGACTCGCCGCGCTCAAACCCCTGCAAAAACTTGAGTCGTTGAATCTGTTCGGGACGGAAATCTCGGACGCAGGACTCAACCACCTCACGACTCTAAAGTCGCTGAAGCGGCTTTACGTGTTCCAAACCAAAACCACGGAAGCGGGCGTCGGCAAGCTCAAGGCTGCGGTTCCCACCCTTGCAGTTGAAACGGGGGCAAAGCTAACAGTCGCTCCACCGCCGGAGCCGAAAAAAGAGGAACCTAAAAAGGAAGATCCTGCAAAGAAAGTCGAACCCGCAAAGCCCGAACCTCCGAAGCCTGGGGAACCTGCAAAGAAGGTCGAGCCTCCAAAAGCTCCAGAACCCGCGAAGCCTGAGCCTCCGAAGCCAGCGGAACCTGCAAAGAAGGTCGAGCCTCCGAAAGCTCCAGAACCCGCAAAGCCCGAGCCTCCGAAGCCTGCGGAGCCTGCCAAGAAGGTCGAGCCTCCGAAAGCTCCAGAACCCGCGAAGCCCGAGCCTCCGAAGCCTGCAGAGCCTGCTAAGAAGGTCGAGCCTCCGAAAGCTTCAGAACCCGCGAAGCCCGAGCCTCCGAAGCCAGCGGAACCCGCCAAGGCAGCTGAAGCACCTAAATCACTCGGTTATCAGGACACCGCGATCATCCCCGGCACAGCCTGGCATGTACACGACGGACTCCGCCCGCAGCCAAAAGTCATCACCCCCGGATCAAAACCAGGAGACGCTCCAAGCGATGCAATCGTGCTTTTTGATGGCAAGGATCTCTCCAAGTTCAAAAAAAATCCTGACGGCAAACCGAACTGGACAGTCCAAGAAGGGGCCGCGATCTCCGTGAAGGGCAGCGGTTACCTCGAATCGTCCGACGAGTTCGGGCCAGACGTACAATTGCACGTCGAGTGGGCCGCTCCAACGCCAGCCGAGGGCACCGGACAGGGACGAGGAAACAGCGGTGTGTTCGTCTTCGGCCGCTACGAGATCCAAGTGCTGGACTGTTTTGGGAACCAGACCTACCCAGACGGCCAGGCCGCTGCGTTGTATGGACAGACGCCGCCGCTTGTGAACGCCTGCCGCCCGGCCGGCGAATGGCAGACTTACGACATCATCTTCACCGGCCCGCGCTTTGAAGGCACTGAATTGCGTCCCGCATACGCCACCATCCTTCACAACGGAGTCGTTGTTCAGAATCACACGACGCTCATTGGTGAAACCGGACACAAGAAGCTAGCCAAGTACGCGCCCCACGCGCCCAAGGGGCCAATCAAGTTTCAAGACCATGGAAATCCAGTGCGCTTTCGCAACATCTGGATCCGCGAATTGAAGCCGGTTGATTCGCAGTAAGCGTAAGACAACAAAGAGCCGCAGGCCTTAAAACCTGCGGCTTTTTGCTGCACCGACCACACGGTTTTTCGGGCTCGCAGTCCTCGCTCTTAATCGTACCTGCGGAGAGAGCGGGTCCAACGCAATGCCTAACCGAATCCGACCCGAGAGCGCGCGATTTCAATATCCTTCACCATCGCCTTGGGATGAAAGACGTCCGCGATACTCCATCGCTCGCGCGGCTTGCCAAGTTCAATTCCAAGCTTCTGGGCGAGCGTCGAGGCCTGTTCGTTGCTAAGATAATCGAAGGACACCACGTCGAAACAGCGCCCGGGTCGGATCAGCGCGGGGTCGATTTCACGCGCCGAAGGCAAGTTGGTGGAGAAAATTAGCTTCTTGTTTCGCATCGTGACCAACCCGTCGCCGATGTTCAGGAATTTATGCATGCTGGCATTACCACCTGAGCGCGTGCGCAAAAACATATCGGCGTCCTCAACGATCATCATCCGTTGATCACCGTCGACAAACTGGGCGAACACATCGTCGTGGGAAAGAATCGCCTCGTCGTACGTCACAACCGCACTGGACTGGGTGTGCTGCATCAAGCCGCGAATGAACGACGTCTTGCCAGTGCCAGGGGGGCCGATCAAAAGCAAAACCGAGGCTAGCGACTCCATGAAGCGCTCGTAGTACGCAGTGAGTTTCTCCTCACCCAGAAAGGGAAACATTTCATCCACCGGGGAGCGGTCCCTTCCGAGTGGAATATAAACGCTCGAACGGTCAGTGCTGTGAACCCACTCCAAGTGCGTTAAGACTTCTTCAAATTCCGAGCGCACTGCTCCGCCGATTGATGCAAGCGTCTTCCGATCGCCGTGAATGTGGACCTCGACGGAGTTGGCGTGAACTTCATATCGGAAGTACGAATGGTCCGCCCAATTGATCACGTAGCCACGCCCGTGAGAGAGCTGCACCACCTGATGCCCCTCCTCGAACCGCTCAATGAACTTCTTCCACTGATCCCGCGTGGCAAACACATTGAAATCATCAACGAAAGTCTGCAAGCCAGACAGAGTGCGTGCGTTTACAATTTTCGAAGAAACATAGTCTCCGAAATTCGAGTGCCCAAGAAACAGGTCTTTTGTATCGTGTTCGGAAGCCATCAGAGGGAACGGATTTTCATGCAGCAAACATACCGAGGCATAGGAAAAGTTTGGACCTTTTGAACTCATCGTAAGAGCCCGTCACAAAAATCAAACTCTACTGAATCAGACGCGGGCGGCCTACTTCAGGAGCTCCTCAAGGCGTGGATCCGGCGCCGCACCCAGCTTGGTTGCAGTTTCATACGCAGCCTTGGCAGAGTCGCGATCCGCAGGACGCTGGGAGGCGCAAACCACGGCAAGATTGAAGAAGGCGTCCGCATAGTTTGGATCCAGAGCACAGGCCGTCTCCAGCTCTTTGCGTGCGTTTTCCTGCCAGCCTTTGCGGCTCGCAGCGATCCCCAGATAATTGTGAGCAACGGCGTTACTCGGGTTGATCGCCACCGACTGGGTGAGTTCATCAACGGCCTTGTCGAGTTTTCCCAGCGTGTAATACACAATTCCAAGCGTCGACCTTGAGAACGAGTCTTCAGGTGAAAGCTCAATGGCTTTGCGCAGACTTTCCTCAGCTTCCGGAAGCCGCTTGGCGCGGAATTGAGTGACACCGAGATTTGAAAACACGAATGCGTTCCCAGGGGAAGCCGCCAGCACCTCCTTGTACAGCTTTTCAGCCTGTACAAAATCGCTCTTTTCAAACCGATCCTTCGCCTCGGCCATCTTCACCCGGACCTCATCGGATATCCCACCGCCGGCCGAGCGAAATCCTTCCACCGGCCCTGAGGCGGGACTCTTGGCGGTGTTCATCGCAAGGGAGGCCTCGGGGGCCTTTGCGGGCTGGGAGCCTTGCGTCGCCTGCGCCGACTGCGATGCGTTGGGAGCTTCAGCGCCTTTCGCTGGCTCCTTGGTTTGCTTAAGATTTTTGGCCACCGGAGATTCGCTGCCAGCCGCAATACTCAGATCCAGATCCTCGATCTTAGTGCCCTTTGCAGGCGCCGCAGACGCGACTGGCGCAGTTGGCGCGCCCGATGCCCCCGGTTTGGTTGTTGCTTCAACACCTTTTTCTGCGGGCTTCTTGGTATCTGCGACAGTGGATTTCAAAGCGGAAATGGAAATTCCTTCCTCACTAATTTCAACCATCGGTTGTTTGAATAGCGCCTGCTCCTTGTCGGAGAGTTGCAAAACGGGTTCGCCAAGCATGCCGATTTGCTTGATGAGCGCATCGGAGCTGACCTTCAAACGGGAAACCTCCGCCACAAGATCTTTGGAACTCTTATCTCTTTTCGCCTGGGTCTGCAGCGAACGCGCCAGAATACCCTGCAGCAATTCCTTCTCCTCATGCTCTCGATCGCGATCGGCCGTCGCCTGAGTGGCGTCTGTTTTGGCCTGCGCAACCTCGGTTTTCGCCTGATTTAGCTCACCACGCACTCCGACGGTTTCCTTCAATGCGGCATCAAGCTTGAACTGAATGTCAGTCACACTCTTCTCTGCTGACTCAACTTTCTTTTGAGCGTCCTCCATTTGCTTCCGCACGGCGGAAACCTCGGTCTTAAGCGTCTTCACGGACTCGTCCGAGTTTGTGGAATTCTTGCGGGCTTCGCTGATCTGCTCCTGCGCCTTCGCAAGTTTCGACGCAGCCTCTTTGTTTTCAGCCTCCAACTTCTCAACTACTCCCCTCGCCGTCTTCAATTTAGCGGCGAGTGCGAGCGCATCATCCCTTTCGGTAGTGACCTTTGTTACGGCGGTCTTGGCTGTCTCTGCCTCGGCTTTGGCTTTGGCGGATGCGCGCTCAGCCTCTTTAGCAGATTCCTTTGCCGCATCGCGCTCCTTCGCCGCAGCAACCGTCGCCGCCTTGGCTGCGTCGCGCTCGGTGAGGGCCTTGTTTAGCTGCTCTTGAACGGTGGATTGGGATTTGGCTGCTTTTTCCAGGTCGCCCTGCAAACCAGCTATTTTCTTGCCCAATTCCGCCACCTGCTTTGTCGCGTTATCGCGATCAGTCTCTGCAGATGTCTCGCGGCTCTGAGTCTGCGCCAACCGTCCTTCGGCGCGCTGCTTCAATTCCTGAGCAGCATCACGCTCAGCCTGGAGGTCCTTCATTTTGGACCGGATCACCTCCTGCTCCTTGGTCATCGCCACCATGTTTTCCTCAGCCCGCACCTTATCTTCTCGAGCCTGAAGCAGTGCACGCTCGGCCACGTCCGAGCGCTGTTCGAGGAGCCGGATCGCACCCTCCGCCCTGTCCCGCGCTTTCTCCGTGTCAGCCAACTCCTTCGCCAACTCGCTCTTTTCCTTCCTTAGACGCTGCGCTTCGTCCAACGCAAACTGAAGGTCGGTCTGGAGCTGCCCGAGCTTTCCCTGAATTTCCGCGAAGGGATCACTTGGAGCCACGGGCACGCCGGATCTTTGGGGCAGCTGCGGGATGGTTGGCGCACTAGGGCGCTCAGAGGATGTGGAAGATGAGGGCGCTGCAGGCGATTTTCCCGCGACCATGTCCGGACCACTCTGCTTGGGGGCTTGAGCGGGCAAAAAGTCAGGCAAACTCGGCGGAGGCGGCAAAGGCGCGCGGCCTGAAGGAGTGGAACCGGAGGAGGCCGAATTGGAGCCGCCTGAACCGGAAAGCGCCTGAAGGCGCTCGATGGCCCTGGCGGTTTGCTGGGACCGGAATTTGACAACTTGCGGACTCCACGAGGGGTACTGGGCACTCATCTGGCCGCAGGCTTTTAACACCTCCTGAAACAGCGCCAATGCTTTGGCGTTTTCTGCGCGCTTCTCAAGCAGCTCTGCTTTTTGATAGGTACTATATAGGTTCAGAAACATTCTGGAACCATCGTCGTCTCCTTGGGCTAGGGCGGGTGCCGCCGCCGCTACGAGACAACTGCTTACGAGTGCAGGGTAAATGAGCCGCATAAAGTTAAATATCAACTTCTCTCTCTAATTCAATTTCCCGACTCCTGCAACGGCTCATACCAAACAATCCAATGGTTTCCGAACAACCCGCCCCTGAAGAGTCTGTCCACACGATTTCACCCGCTCATTGGCAGCAATTTGCAAACGAAGAGACAAACGCCCACCGGATTTGCAGCCTCTCCCAAGGGTGGAGCGAAAGGCTTGGTAACAATGTTTTGTTAAATCACCAAACCCAGACCGTACTCGAATCCCTTGACGCCCATTGGCAACAGTTTTCAGCACAGGAGCTCCAAAGCTCCGAGGAATTCCGGGTTTTCAGCCGCCATCTCCCTAGGCAAAACGCCGAGCGATCCATCCCCGCCCTCCTCAGAGGCAGCCCAGACCTTCCACCCGAAACCGAGGTTGTCGAGAACGGCGTTCGGTACGGCATCGACTTTTCAGCAGGCTACGCCGTTGGACTGTTCCTGGACCAAAGGGCAAACCGCAGCCTGCTGCGCGGATGGAGGCCAAAACGCCTACTTAATACCTTCGCCTACACCTGCTCCTTCTCGGTGTGCGCAGCACTCGCGGGGGCTGAGACGGTTTCGGTGGATCTTTCAAAAAAATCGATCGAGCGCGGTGCCGAAAACTTTCGCCTCAACGGCTTATCCCCCGCTGACCATCGATTTGTGGCTGACGATGTACTCGACATCATGCCAAAGCTCATCCAGCGAAAAGAACGATTCGACTCAATCGTTTTGGATCCCCCCACTTTTTCACGCGGAAGCAAGGGACGCCGGTTCAACGCCGAAAACGACTTGGAGAAACTGCTGCTCCTTGCGCTGGATTTGGCGACCCCAAGCGCGAGGATTCTTCTGTCCACGAACTGCACCCGGGTGCGCACGTCAGACCTCGAATCCATGAGCCGCTTCGCGCTCAAATCACGCAGACTCAACGGCCAATTCTTGCGTACCGGAGCGCTTCCTGACTTTCCGCCAGATGCCGGCGCGCGGACCCTTTGGATCATGCTACGCCCGTGACCTGCTCCGAGGGAGTTGGCGCGAAAGGCTTGTTCAGCGGTTTTAGAGCGGCCGTGGAGCGCTAGCCGATCCACGCCCTCGCGTTCCGGAACATCCGCAACCACGGACCATCCTCACCCCAGCCCTCAGGCGCCCAACTGTGCTGCACGGTCCGAAACACCCGTTCAGGATGCGGCATCATGATGGTCACCCGGCCGTCGCGCGACGTTAGCGCCGTGATGCCGTACGGAGACCCGTTTGGGTTCAATGGATACTCCTCCGTGGGACGGTCGTGGTGATCCACAAAACGCGCGGACACCACTCCGCTGGCCTGGCATGCGTCCAGCGCGGATTGATCCCTGAACTCGGCAAACCCCTCGCCATGCGCCACGGCGATTGGAAGAACCCCACCCTGCATGCCGGAGAAAAGAACACTCGGGCTTTTCTCGATCCGCACCGAAGCGAACCTGGCCTCGAAGCGCTCGCTTTTGTTTTGTACGAAACGCGGCCATACATCAGCGCCGGGAATAATCGACTGAAGGTTG